>PWII01000053.1 GCA_003561025.1 Candidatus Nealsoniibacteriota bacterium | reverse complement strand
TGACGGGAAGAGAGCACAGAACAATAGGAAGAGAGTGCAAATTGACAGAAAGAGAATTCGAGGATAGTGGAAAAATCTACGTATCTTACCTTCCCATTCCTTCATAGGTTATGCCTTCCTCTTCAAATTCTTTTCTTTCCCAGATATTACGAGTGTCTATAACAATATTTAAGTGTTTTCTTATCTCTTTGGGGGTAAAATCTTTAAACTCTTCCCATTGAGTCATTAAGATAAGAGCATCTGCTCCCTTTAGCGCTTCCTCTTTTTTGGAAACAAAAGTTATACTATTTTTCTTATTTTTTAGCTCTTCTTTGGCGTTTTCCATTGCTATCGGATCATAGCACCTAACTTTTGCGCCTTTTTCGATTAATCTCTTTACTATTTCTATAGCCGAAGACTCCCTTATATCATCCGTATCCGGTTTAAAAGCAAGCCCCCAGACAGCAACTTTTTTATTTGCTATTTCCGGTAGATGCTTTTTTAGTTTTTGCAAGACAACAGAGCGCTGAAAACGATTTGCCTTAGAAACTGCTTCCAGTACACGTATCTCTATTCCGTAATCAGAAGAGGTACGAATAAATTCATCTACGTCTTTAGGAAAGCAAGAACCTCCATATCCGGGACCCGCCTCCAAAAATCTATCTCCTATTCTCTTATCAAGACCCATTCCTTTTGCTACCTCTCTTACATCGGCCCCAACCTCATCACAGAGATTAGCCACTTCATTGATAAATGTCACTTTTGCTGCCAAAAATGCATTAGAGGCGTATTTTATAAGCTCTGCGCTCTTTATATCGGTTACCATTAGCTTAAAGCCTTTTTTTGTAATTGGTTTGTAAAGTTCTCTTAATGTCTCTTCTGCTTTTTTGGAATCAACTCCGATAATAATGCGATCAGGATTCATAAAATCTTCTACCGCAGAACCTTCTCTTAAGAACTCGGGGTTTGAGGCAACATCAAACTCGGCACCGGAAGAGAGATTTTCATTGATAATTCTCTTCACCTCCTCTGCTGTTCCCACCGGAACAGTCGATTTATTTACAAAAACAAGATAATCGGTTAGTTCTTCCCCAACCTGTTTTGCTACTTCTCTTACATATCTCAAATCAACCCTTCTCTGCTCATCGGGAGGAGTACCTACTGCATTAAAAACTACTTTTGCCCCCTCTATTCCTTCTGAGATATTATCGGTAAAAGTTAGCCTTCCGCTTTTTAGGTTTTTTTGCAACATCTCTTCAAGCCCGGGTTCATAGATAGGAGATATTCCTTCTTTAAGTTTTTTTATCTTTTTGTTATCAATATCAACTCCGACCACTCTGTGGCCAAGCTCTGCAAAACAGACTGCACTAACAAGTCCTACATATCCTGTTCCAAGCAGACAAATTTTCATAATTTTTTTATTTTTACTTATTATAATACTCCTTGTACCATTCTGAAAACTTCTTTAATCCCTCTTTTGTTGATGTTTTAGGGTTGTAATTAAGAAGTCTTTGAGCCTTGCTAATATCGGCCCAAGTCTCTTTAACATCTCCTTTTTGCATCGGTAGATATCTCTTCTTCGCCTTCTTTCCGGTGATTTCTTCTATTTGAGATATAAATTGCTCTAGCTCTACCGGGTTATCATTTCCCAAATTGATAATCTCGTATGGATAAGGATTATTTATTGCGGAAAAGATACCATCTACTGTATCGTCTATGTAGGTAAAGTCTCTCTTCATCTTTCCTTTATTAAAGAGATTGACCTCTCTTCCTTCTTTGATCTCTCTAAAAAAGCTAAAGCATCCCATGTCCGGCCTTCCCCAAGGACCATAAACGGTAAAAAATCTAAGTATAGTGACATTAATCTTAAAGAGATGGTGGTATGTGTAGGCCATCTCTTCTCCCGCTTTTTTTGTTGCGGCATAAAATGATACAGGAAAGTCTGTCTTATCTTCTTCAGAGAAAGGTGTCTTCTCATTTCCTCCATACACCGAACTGGAGGAGGCAAAGACAAGGTCTTTTACTCCATACTCACTCATCAGCTTTAAGATATTGAATGTGCCGGTGATATTTGAGGAGATATATGCTTCCGGGTTTTCTAAAGAATATCTTACTCCCGCTTGTGCGCCAAGATGACAGACTTTATCAAATCTATTCTTTTTAAACAGTCCTTCTACTCTATTGTAGTCGGCTAGATCTATCTCTGCAATCTCTACATCATGGCTCTTTTTTAGTTCTTTTATTCTATCTCTTTTTAAAGATGTTTCGTAATAATCATTGAAGTTGTCTAAAATAACAACTGGAGTTCCTTCTTGAAGTACTCTTTTTGCAACATGAAATCCTATAAACCCTGCTCCTCCTGTTATTAATATCTTTTCTGTCATCTCTCTTTCTTCTTTTCTGTTTTTATAATCCTCCTTACATAATATCTTTTTTCGTGAGGAGACATTGTTAACTGTATCTTAATTAGAAGGTCTAATACAATTCCAAAACTAAAAAAGACGACTCCAATAAGAAGACAGAAAAAACCAACAAAAAACCAGCCGTTTCTATTTAAACTTACATTGAAGATGATTCTTGCATAGAGAGACCAAAAAAGAGAAAGTCCGCCAAAGGCTAAAGAAACAAAGCTCATAAGCCCAAAAAGATGCATCGGTCTTTGTGAATATTTGTGAATAAACCAGATATAGATAAGATCGATAAATCCTCTCAGTGCTTTTGTAAATCCGTATTTGCTGCTGCCATATTTTCTTGCTCTATGATTTACCTCTAGCTCTCCTATCTTAAATCCCTTCCATCTTAGAAGGGCTAAGATATAGCGGTGCATCTCACCTCCTATATCCAAACTCTTTACCGCTTCACGTCTATAGATACGAAGAGTGCACCCTGAGTCGTGCACTTCATCTTTAATAAACAATCGACGCAAAAATCGCGCCATAAAAGTGATAAAACAGACATACCCTCTGTCTTTTCTGTTTTTTCTCCATCCGGCAACAACATCTAAGTCCTCTTTTTCCAGCTTTTCTATTAATTTTGGAATATCTCGCGGATCATTTTGCCCATCTCCATCTAAAGAAACAACAATATCTCCTCTTGAAGCTTTAAATCCAGCATCCAGTGCAACCGCCTGCCCATAATTTCTGTTCAAGTCAATGATAGTAACTTTTTCTAACTCCTTTAGCTTTTTTAAAGAATCATCTGTGCTACCGTCATTTATAAATATAATCTCATAAGAAGATTTTAGCCCCTTAAGAGTTTGTCTTAGCTCCTCAAAAAGACCGGGGATAGACCCTTCTTCGTTATATATCGGAACAACAACAGAGATAAGATCCTCTTCTCTTTCTTTTTTGATGTAAGACTCGTTACTCATTTTATACACAGCTCCTTTTTATTTTTTCGATTATACCTTATTTTTGCTTTCTTATCAACAAATCTGCAGGGGTGCAACCCCTGCAGTTTTTTAAAGAAAAAACGTCACTTTGTGACGTTTTATGTTAAAATAGGCTTAAGAAGAAAGAATCTTATATTTTTACCACTTCATTGTCCTTCCTAAGAAAAACAAAAAAAGAAAATTATAAAGTTCTACGATTTTCATATTTTATATCTCACCTCCTTTTTTCTTAGAAAAAGTTATTTTCTCACATTCTCCGCTTAAGATAACTTTCTTTAAGCTCTCTAACCTTTTTACTTGCTTATCTATATTATTGGAAATTTTCATTTTTTCGCAGTTCTTCGCTTCTCTTAAAGAATCTCTCGTCTCCTTTCCTTCCTTTTCTGCTTCAATAAAATTATCCCTTAGCTCTTCAAGAAGAAGATCTATTTTTAAGAGAGCCTTGCTACTTTCCTTATATAAAAATTGCCGTATCTTTTTCTTTTTCACTTTAAACACCTCTCTTTTAAAAATTAAAGGATTTTATAAAGAACAAATTTCTCTATGCTTTATTTTATAGCACAAATTGCTCTTTATTTCAACCACACAATCTGCAGGGGTGCAACCCCTGCAGCTTTTCCTTGCAGATTTTTTAATTAGGGGGTTTGGGGCTTTCCAAAGAGTTGATTTTTTATCTCTTCTTTTTTGTCTAAAATTATATCAACACCCTCTCTTTTTAACTCTTCTATCTTTTCTTTGCTTAATTTTTTTGAGCTGTCAAAAAGTTTTAAAATCATCTCTGCGTCATCATCGCCCGCAATTCTGTTTATAGAAATTTTATTGCAAGCAAGGCACTCATGAATAATCATAAGCTCACCTTCTCTCTCTTTTCCATACTTATCCTTTCCTTCTTTTTTGAATGTCAATCCAATCGGCTTCATCTCCCCTTTACATTTTGCCTTTCTGTCTCCCGATTTTTCCAAATCTAGGTGCCTTGTCATAAGACAATAAGGACAATGATTTCTATGTCTTGTCCCCATAAAGGGACTAAAGACAACCCATTTTTTGCAAGAGAGACACTCAAATCCGTCCTTTTTCTCTTTTTTTTGAATATTATTACTATTATTTTTTCTCATATGTCATCTGCAGGGGTCTCATCTGCAGGGGCTAAAACCCCTGCAGCTTTTTTAGAGGTTTTGGGAGAAGAATTGTTTTAAGTCTTTTACCTTTACTCTCTCTTGTTTCATTGTGTCTCTGTCTCTTACTGTTACAGAATCATCTTTTTCTACTGTTTCAAAGTCTATTGTTATACAATACGGTGTTCCAATCTCATCTTGTCTTCTATACCTTTTTCCGATACTTCCTGATTCATCAAACTCACACATATAGTGTGAAGATAATTCTTTATATATCTCTCTCGCTTTCTCTACAAGTTCTTCTTTGTTCTTTTGCAAAGGAAAGATTGCCACCTTTACCGGGGCTATTCTCTTATCAAGCTTTAGAACAACTCTTGTTTCGCCATCCACATCTTCTTCCGTATAGGCGTCATGCAAAAAGGCAAACACCATTCTATTTAATCCTGCAGAAGTCTCCATAATGTGCGGAATAAAAGTCTCTTCCGTTATTGGGTCTCTGTATTCTAATTTTTGTCCGGAAAACTTGGAGTGTTGAGATAGATCCCAATCTCCTCTTTGATGAATTCCTTCCAGTTCTTTAAATCCACCAAGCGCCTCAAAGTTGTACTCTATATCATAAGCTTGTGCAGCATAGTGGGAAAGCTTTTCATGCTTATACCATCTTATATTCTCTTCTTTTATTCCGTATTCTAGATACCAGTTCCATCTCGTCTCTTTCCACTCTTCATACTTTTTGTCCATCTCTTTTGGATTTAAGAAATATTGCATCTCCATCTGTTCAAATTCTCTTGTTCTGAAGATAAATTGACGGGCAATAATTTCGTTTCTAAACGCCTTTCCCGTTTGAGCTATTCCAAAAGGGAGCTTAACTCTACCGGTATCCATCACATTTTTGTAGTTTAAATAAATTCCCCCACATGTTTCCGGTCTTAAATAGACCACATTTTCTTCAGAAAGCTTATCTGTTGGGGAGCCTAAGTTTGATTTAACCATTAAAGAAAAGTTTTTTGCCGGTGTAAGGTTCTCGCTTTGGCAATTGATACATTTTAGTTTTTTATCCTCCTTCTCTAATTTTTCTATCTGCTTATTTATCTCATCGGCAGTCATTTTGTCAGCATTAATTCCAAATGCCTCTACCATATGGTCTGCCCTCATCCTTGTCTTGCAATCTCTGCAGTCAATCTGAGGATCGTCAAAACCATCTATATGTCCACTCGCCTCCCATGTTGTAGGATGCATAAATATTGCAGAATCAAGCCCAACAACATCTTCTCTTCTTTGCACCATATCTTTCCACCACATTCTCTCTAAATTGTTTTTTAGCTCAACTCCCATTGGCCCATAATCATATACAGCGGCAAATCCTCCATATATCTCTGAAGATGGAAAGACAAAACCTCTCCTTTTGCAAAAAGAGACCATTTTTTCTATTGTTATTTCTTTTTTTTCTTCGTTTTTCATATTTTTATTTTTAATATTATAAAAAAACCTCGCTCAAATAATCTACACTTTAGATTACTAGAACGAGATTTTCCCGCGGTTCCATCTAGTTTCCTCTTTTTTTGAGGCCCTCTTTTTATCAAATAGCCTTCTTTTTGCAAATCGCAAGAGAGGACGCCACTCCTTCAAGGCTTTTTGATTTTACAATTCTATAATAAATGAATTTTTCCTTTTAGTCAACAGCTGGCTCTTCCTTTTTTTCGCTCTGCTCTAAGACTTTTCTATAGAAAAAGACAGTGGCAATTAAAGATACGGGAACTGTAATAAGAAAGGCTACGTTAAAAAAGATAGATATCTCGCCAATTATTATACCTGCAAAAAAAGCGACAAGTGCCGGTGTTATATTAATTAATAACAAGATAATCACCAACCAAAAGATATTGAGTCTGTTTCCTTTCATAATCTCTGAGCACCTTCTAAGCGCCTCTATCGGTCTCATCTTTTTATCTATCACAAGATATTCTACAAAATAAAATTGTAGGCCCCAAATAATTCCGGGGATAATAAGAAGAATGAATCCTCCTAAAACAATTAAAAAGTATAAGATGCTTGCTATAAAAAATCTAAAAAAGAGAAAATAACAAGAAAAAAGATCTTTAAATTGTGGCTTCTTTCCATCGTGAATCATTAAAGAGATGTTTATAAGCCCCATAGTTAAAAAGATGGAAAATATAGAAATAATTATTGATAAAAAAGATAATAATAGCTCATCTCCTATAAAGATACTGATAAGTTCTTCTGAAAAAGAGACTAAAAGAAAAAGAAACATAACCGGTAATAAGAAAGCAAAATGCTCTATTGTCTTTTTCCAGCCAAAAGCTAATGATTCTTTTTTTGAAATATTTTTTGTTTTCATTTTTTTTAGGGCTCTATTTTTTTTATAAATTAAAATAATTATCTATGCTTTTTCCTTTTTCTATTAAGGCTCTTATCTCTTTCATTAAGTTTAGTATAAAAAACAAATTGTGATGTGTCAAAAGCATAATTGCATATATCTCTTTTTTCCTCGCCAAATGATGAATATATCCTCTTGTATGATTTTTGCAGACAAAACAAGAACATCTCTTATCAAGAGGCTTTTTACTATCTTTGAAAAAAACAGGCCATACATTAATTCTTCCTTCTGATGTTAGCGCCGTGTTGTGCCGTGCAAAACGAGTAGGAATTACACAATCAAAAAGATCTACACCCCTTAAAACACTCTCTACTATATCCTGAGGCTCCCCGATTCCTAAAAAGTGCCTCGGTTTTTTTGAAGGGAGAATGTCTGTAACAGAGTCCAAGATAGAGTACATATTCTTCTTTGAATCGCCAAAAGAGTCGCCAAAAGAACCTCCGATACCAAAGCCAAAAAATGGAAGAGATGAGACATATCTAGCGGACTCTTTTCTTAAATCGGCAAACCTTCCTCCTTGTACAATTCCAAACATCTTCTGTTTTCTTACCCCCGATAATGCTTCCAGCGATTGTTCTGCCCAGCGATTTGTTCTTTTTAAAGATTTTTTTTGATATTCATATGAAGCGAGAGGAGAGGTGCACTCATCAAAGGCAAAAATGATATCTGCCCCAAGATTTTTTTGCGCATTAATTGAGCTTTTCGGAGTAATTTTTACCTTTTTTCCATCTGTAGGAGAAGAAAAGACTACGCTATCTTCTTTTATTATGACATTGCTCTTTTTTTTATTTGAAACCTTTCCCTCTTTTTCTTTATATATCTTTCCCGTCTTTTCTTGCCATCCTGCTCCCAGGCTAAATACTTGAAATCCCCCACTATCGGTCATAATTGGATAATCTATGTTCAAAAACTTATGAAGCCCTCCCATCTTTTTAACAATTTTATGTTCGTCTCTGCAATAAAAATGAAAAGTGTTCATCATAAAGATGTCTGCGCCAACATCTTTACAGTCTTTAAAACTCATCCCTTTTAATGCTCCACAAGTTGCAACAGGCACAAAGGCGGGAGTATCTATCTTTCCATGAGGAGTATGCAAGACTCCTCTTCTTGCTTTTCCAAGCTCTTTTTTTATCTCAAATTTAAACATAAATATCTCTTTATTTTTCATAATTATAAGAAATGCCGATAAAAGTAAAAGAGGCACGCGATTCTTCGTGCCTCTTTCTTTAAAATCTACTCCATGTGCTTTTTTTTATCCTCTTTAGAGAGCAGCTTATAAACAGAAAATGCTGCTCCAGCAATAATCAAGAAGATAAAGGCAAAGAAGATGGGTGTGGTGTAATCCGGATTTTGTGAAATATCTTTCACAAATGTCCAAAAATTCCACGAAGGTGGAACACTCACTACTCCCAAAAAATATATAAGAACTACTATCAAAACCTTTCTCCCTGTATTCCCCATTCTCTCTATCATTTTTAACCCTCCTTTATTATGTAGAGTAGAGTAGCTATATTATATAATAAAAATATATTTTGTCAAAGTTATTTTTTGGGGATAGTAAAATCAAGCTGCCTTGTTTCTATATTACCCCCCACAAGCCTGACCCTTATCTTATCTCCAAGAGAATATCTTTTTCTCTTTCTTGTTCCAATAAGAGAGTAGTTTTCTTCATCAAAAATATAATAGTCGTCATCCATATCACGAATAGATACCATTCCTTCCGCCTTGGTTTCTATCTCTTGAACAAAAAATCCAAAATTGGTAACACCGGCAATAATTGCGTCAAACTCTTCTCCCACCTTATTTAACATATATTCCACCTGCTTATATGCTATAGAGTTTCTCTCTGCATCCAATACATCAAGTTCGCGAAAGGATATCTCTCTTGCAACATCTTCGTATCTTTTTGGATTTGTTTTTTCTCCCCTCAGTTTCTTTTTTACAATTCTATGCATCAATAGATCGGCATACCTTCTTATGGGTGAGGTAAAGTGCATATATTCATCTAATGCAAGTCCAAAATGCTTCTTATTTTTTATAGAATATTCGGCCTTTGCCATGGAACGAAGAACGGCCGATTTTACTAAAAATTCCTCATTTTTTCCTTTAATATCTTTAAAAAGCTTGTTAATCTCCGTAGAAGATATATCTTTTTTTTCTACTCTTACTTTATATCCCAAGTTAGAGAGAAAGGTTAGGAGATTATCTATCGTCTCTTTGTCGGGCTTATCGTGGACACGATAAAGAGTCTTAAATCTTTTTGCTACTTCTCTATTTGCGAGTATCATTAACTCTTCTACTAAATTATGAGTAAAAAAGTGTTCTTTTCTATATACAGAGATCGGCCTCCCGTCATGATCAAGTTTAAAAAAGAGTTCGTCATCTTCAATCATAAGAGCGCCGTTTTTTATTCGTTCTTTTCTTAAATTCTTTGCTATCTCGGCAAGAAAAGAGAGCTCTTTAAGAAATTTTCCCTTCTTTTTGTCCAGCACTTCTTGAGCTTCTTTATATGTAAATCTTTTATCAGAAAAAATAACTGTCTCTCCAAACCACCTCTCTACAATATCTCCATTTTTTTTAATTTTAAAAACTGCAGAAAATGCAACACGCTCTTCTTTTTCTTTTAGACTACAGATATCATTTGACAAGACCTCCGGTAACATCGGGATAGTCCTATCTACAAGATAGATAGAAAAAGCTCTTTTTTGTGCTTCTTTGTCTAGCTCCGTCTTTTCTTTTACATAATTAGAGACATCGGCTATATGAACACCGACTTCATATAAGTCATCTTCTATCTTTCTTACAGAGAGAGCGTCATCAAAGTCTTTTGCATCTTCAGGGTCTATCGTAAATGTTACAGCATTGGAGAAGTCTTTCCTGTTTTTTGTATCGGTTATCTTCTTTTTTAAATCTTTTGCCTCTTTTTCTACTTTCCCCGGAAAATCTATAGAAAGTCCCTTTTCTAGTACAATTGAATTTATCTCGGTATCGTTTTCGCCCTTTTTGCCTATTGTTTTTATCACTTTCCCTTCAGGGTTCTTTTTCTTATCTTTCCAGTTAACTATCTCTACAAGCGCTTTGCTTTTGTTTTTTACTCTATTTTTTGGAAGAAATATGTCAACATACATCCTCTTATCGTCAGGAACAAGGAAGGCATATTTTTTATTTTTCTTTTTCTCTATAACGCCGACAAATCTCTTCTTAGCTCTTTTTATTATATTTACCACCTCTCCTTGCTGCTTTTCTCCCTTTTTCTTAGGAAATAGAGCAACACTCACTTCATCATTGTGAAGTGCCGTGTTTAAGAAAGATGCTTCTATTTTGATATCTTCTTCAAACTCTTCGCTTCTTACATAGCCTGTTCCGATAGAAGATATACTAATTATTCCTTTTACTGTTTTTGCCATAAAATAAACAAAAGGGTAATTCCCTTTATAGAATTAAAAGAGAAACCCCTCCGTAGAGGGAGGGGCCTGTCTCTTAAGCTTTAGAAACGTTCGCTGCTTTTGGTCCCTTATTGGACGTCGCAACTTCGAAGCTCACTTTGTCTCCTACCTTGAGGTCATCGAAATTTAAATCGACGAGATCATTGGAGTGGAAAAATAGATCTTCCTCTCCCTCTCTTTCGATAAATCCAAATCCTCTCTCGGTAAGCGTTTTGATTGTGCCTTCCATTTTGACTAAGTATAATTTTATAAATGGCAGAAACCCGACTCCATTCCTACGCTACGGCCTTAATAATACACTATTTATCTCTTTTGTCAATTTATTTGCAGGGGCTAAAACCCCTGCAGCTTAGAGGGAGGCTATTATTGCAGAGATGATTCCTGTTAAAAATATCGCATCAAAAATACCTCCTCCTCCAATAACAATCCCTCCTCCCTTTTTTAGTAAAATTTGAGGTAAGTGGAGAAGATCTCCTCCAATTAGAACCCCTAAGACTCCACCGACAAATGCCGTTTCTCGCGCATATTCGGGAGCAAGAAAAAGGGCACAAGATACGGCAAAAAGAACAGGCAGAAAAATCAAAACTAGAACCCCTCTCTTTTCAACATAAGAAGACGTGATAAATGCAAAAAAAGATACAATTAAGACAGAGATAAGAGTCGGGTAAGTTGGAATATAAGATAAAAAATAGCCAGCTACAAAAAGAGGAATAAGTGCTCCACCAATATTAATAGAGACTCCTTGACTTCTCCACACGGTACGCGGAAAAATCCCAAGATGACGGGTCTCTACTAACCTAACGGCCCTCTTTTTTCCCAAAGGTATATTTATAAATGAAGATATTATAACTAAAAGCGCTAAAAGAAAACCAAGAGAATAGGATATATCGAGCAAGTCAAAGCTGACACTTGTAAAATAAAAAGCTCCCGACAACAAAAGAAGGGGTATTGAGATAATAAGTATAATAATAAATATAAGAAAATAGATTAAACCCATAAAAACATCTTAACAATTAAAGAGACAAATTAAAAGGCAAGGATTGCTCCTTGCCTTTTTTTTGCATGCTCTTCTTTAAAATGTGCATCTTGGGTTAGCGATAAAAACATCTTCTGTTTCTTTGCATTTGCAATAGTAGTTGCCACAATCATTACATGTGAGCGGATCTATAATTTCACTGCAATAGATACATCCGTTCTGATAAGGCCTAGAGCTACACTTACAGTCTTTCTTTTTTAAATAAGTTACCATTTTTACTCTTCTCTCAAACTGCACACCATCCACATCAATATCTTCAATTAAGATAACTGCTTCTTCCTTGTAAGACATTTTTATCCCTCCTTTCTAAAAAGGATATTCTTTTTTTTATCTTTGTCAATGAGCTTAAAGCAAAAATAATTAATCCCATGTCAATATATAGCGATGAAAACTTCCATCTCTAAAAAGACATTCTTCTTCTGTACACAAAACTTTTTTCCCTACTACAAAAAAAACTATTTGCTCAAGATATCCTTCTAGGTGTTTGCAGTGCAAGGGGTGTCCCACAAAATTATCAAGCTCTATAACGAGTCTTCTTTTTTCACTATCTGCTTCCGTTATACGAATATCTCCTTTCTCATAATATTTGCGCCAAGCACTATTGGCGTTTTTAGCGACCATTTCCAGAGAAACAAATAATCTGCTGGTAAATTTCAACAAAAAAGAAATTCTCGCAATTTTTCTCCCGATATCCTTTACGCCCTCTTCATCAAGGTTAAAGAGTTCTTTTTTTACAACAAAAAATGCCATATAGTGAGAGACCGGTATATTATCGCCCGGCTTTATATTAAAAATGTCGAGATTATACCCGATTTCATCCATTCCTTTCATAATATCTTTCTTTATTTCATGGCCATAATCTTTTTCCAGAACCGATATATGATCGATAATTGTACGAGCAATTGTCGTTCCACTATTCCTTTTGATATATTCTCTATCTTCTTTGCTAAGTTCTATCATATCTTTTATTAGCTTTTCTTAATTATTATAAAAAAATAGAAAAAGTAAAGCTTTGTCTTTTTCTTTTTTATGCTAAAATCAAATCATGGACATAGCGGGCACTATTATTTTTATCGGAATACTTGTCTTTTTGGCCCATTTTTTTGATTGGCTTTTTAGCTTTGTTCGCATTCCGGATGTACTTCTTCTTATGTGTATAGGGCTTCTCGTTGGACCTCTGCTCAATATTGTTCCCATCGATTTTTTAGGAGAAATGGGAGATGTTATCGTTGTATTGACACTGGTAATAATTCTTTTTGAAGGCTCTATTAAGTTAAAGTTTACAAGCCTTAAGGAGGCGGCCTTTGGAACTATCGGCCTCACTTTTGCGAGCTTTTTGCTTACGATGTCTGTAGTTGGGCTTATTCTCTTTAATTTTGCGAATTTGCACATCATCTCTTCTTTTTTGATTGGTGCAATCGTAGGAGGAAATGCGGCCGCAATTGTAGTTCCTCTTATAGAAAAGATAAAGATAAGAGATAGCTCAAAAACGACTCTATTTTTGGAGTCAGGGATAAGTGATGTTTTGAGTATTATTTTTACGGTAGCTCTTATCACTTCTTTAGAGCTAGGCTTTTTTGAAATTAGCTCACTTTTGACTGAAACCATCAAGACACTCTTTGTCTCCATTGTTATTGGAATATCGGCAGCTCTTTTATGGTCTTTGCTCTTGAATAAAGTGCACAATATTCAAAATTCTGCTTTTAGCACTCCTGCTTTTGTATTTATTATATACGGAATAGCTGAGGCGATGGAATTAAGTGGTCTTATTGCTGTTATCGCTTTCGGTATTATTCTTGGCAATATTCCATCTCTTATCTCTTCAATTAAAGAAAATCATAAATTTCTATATTCAATACTGCACCCGCAACCACTATCTACTAAAGAGCTTTCCTTTTTTCGTGAAGTAGTTTTTTTAATAAAGATTTTCTTTTTTGTTTTTATCGGCATCTCATTAAATTTTAGCGATATAACAATCATAATGATAGGCTTTTTGCTTGTTATTGTCCTTTTTGCAGTAAGAGTTTTTGTCGTTTCCTTTAGTGTCCCCCGTTCCACATCAAAATTTGACGCATCCATAATGTCTGTAACAATCCCCAGAGGACTTGCAGCAGCAGTGTTGGCACTCATTCCTCTGCAACGAGGAATTGAAGGAGGAGCGTTGGTTCAAGATATCGTCTATTCTATTATATTCTTTTCTATTCTCTTTACTTCTGTCTTAATTTTTTTACTATACAATACCAGCTTGATAAAAGTATTTAAAAAATTCTTTCCCGACTTTTTAGATGATAAAGAAGAATAAAAAGAGCGCCTCAAGGCGCTCTTTTGTTTTGGCTAATTTATCTATTTAATAGCTACACCCTGTCGCTTCTCCTAAAGAATTAAAGTCTCTCCCTCCCTCATAAACCTCTCCCTCAATCTGAATTTCAGGAACATAATTGGTCTTTGTTTCTTCA
>PWII01000070.1 GCA_003561025.1 Candidatus Nealsoniibacteriota bacterium | reverse complement strand
TCTAGAGGAGAGGCAGGTAAAAAGCATTGGATACAAGGATCAGGATTAGGCCTCTATATTGCCAAACAATTTGTAGAAATGCACGAAGGAAAGATATGGGCAACCTCTGAGGGAGAAGGAAAAGGCTCACAGTTCTATATTACCTTACCCTTCTAAACCCCCAAAAAAAGAAAAATTGCAGGGGTGCGACCCCTGCAGATTGTGGATTAAAACAATCTCTTTATTTTAACGCAAAAAGAGATTATAATACTATATTAGAACAACCTAATTTATTATAATCTTAACTTCTAATTATGAAGAAGAAAAATAAAGAGACAAAGATTACAGAAAAATTATACAATGATATTGTAAAAGACGAATGGAAAAGACTTGTCAAAAACCCCTATCAAAAGCTTGAATTTGATACATCTCTCTTTTTTCTAGAAAAATATCTTCCTAAAAAAGGGATAGTATTAGACGCCGGGGGAGGGCCCGGAAGATATACGATTGAATTGGCAAAAAGAGGATATGAGATTGTTTTACTTGACTTGGCTTCTGCTAATCTTGAATTTGCAAAAAAGAAGATAAAGAGAGAAAAGGTTGATGATAAAGTAAAAGATATTGTTCAGGGTTCAATAACCGATTTATCAAAGTTTCCCGACAACTCTTTTAATGCTGTCTTATGTCTTGGAGGCCCTCTTTCTCATGTTTCTCCTAAAAAAGAGAGAGAAAAGGCGATTTCCGAACTTATTAGAGTGGCAAAAAAGAATGCCCCTATCTTTATATCCGTAATGAGTAGATATGGAGTTCTCTTTGGTACTCCCGGAGGATGGCCCGAAGAAGCCGAAAACAAGAAGAATCTCATAGACCTTGTTGAAAAAGGAGAGGATTATAATTTTCGTCGTGGAGAAGGATATTGTCACTTTTTTACCTCCAAAGAGATGGAAGAGATGCTTTTAAAGAATGATATTAAGATCATAACCAAAGTAGGGTTAAAAGGACTTAATATAGATAAAAAGTTAACAAACAGATTTGCAAAGAAGCTTCCCAAAGCGTGGAAAAATTGGAGCGAGATTAGCCTGAAGATGTCCACAGACCCTATTGTTGTTGATGCAAGCAGTCACATGATGTTTATTATTAAAAAAGCCTCTTTGTCACGCTGAGCAAAGCGAACAATCCCAAGCTGCAGGGGTTGCACCCCTGCAGATTACAAAACCTAAACAATTAGCAATCAATAATGAATCTAATTTATTACGAATTTTATCTAAAATTGTAATAATCGTATCAAAATGCAATAGTTAGCGTATCAAAATTTGCTAAAATGATACGCAAAACAACATTAAATGATACGAAAAAGATGAATATTTCTACAAGAGAACAAGCAAAATAATAAATAGCCAATGAAACAATTAATTGATGTATTTAATAATTGATCTAGAGGCTACTTGCTGGGAGCATCGATCTAAAAAAAGCGAAAATGAAATTATTGAAATAGGCGCCGTTCTTTTGGACAGTGGTTACAAAATTTTAGACGAATTTGAAACATTTATAATGCCAGTTAAAAATCCTATTTTGTCAGGATTTTGCAAGGAATTAACTTCTATTAAACAAGAAGATATTAATAATGCTGAGATTTTTCCGATTGCCTTTAAAAAATTTATTGGAAAGGTGGAAGAAGCTGCAGGTTGTAGTATAAAAAACATTGTTTTTTGTTCCTGGGGATATTATGATGAGAAACAATTAATCAAAGACTGTAAGTTACATAATATTGAGTATCCGTTTTCAATACACAGGAGCTTGAAGCATGAATTTGCTGAGAGAAAAGGAATAAAGCCAATGGGGATGAAAAAAGCTCTTCGGTTTTGTGGTATTGAGCTTGAAGGAACTCATCATCGTGGTATTGACGACGCTAAGAATATTGCCAAGATATTTATTCAAGAATGGTCGAATGAGAAGAGATGAAATCAAAATTGTGTGTTGGCATAAATAACAAATAACAACAATCTACGACCGATTTTTGATAAAGCACCATGTTTTTGCTGACAAATACAAAATATAGGATAAAATGTATTTATTAATATGAGTATTATCCGGATATTCATTTTAGCATTATAACTTTGGATAAGGGCAAGGTTGAAACTTTGGGGGCATAAGGTCATGGAAGCGTGGCAATTGTAATTAGTGACTGTCAGCGAATTAGCTAACATCTACAGGGTTGAACATGGGGTAGCGGTATTGACAAATAATAATAACTCGATTATTATTAAATAATAGTTAATAATAATCGTATTAAAATGGAAAAATATTTAGAAAACCAATACTTTCCCCGCCTTCTTTTGCTTAAAAAACTTCAGAAATGGATAAATCGGAAGGAAATTTTTGCTATCAAAGGTCCTCGCCAGTCGGGGAAAACAACTATTTTGAAGATGCTTGAAAGTTGGCTGATAGAAGAGAAAAAAATAAAGCCGAAAAATATAATTTCCGTTACCTTTGAAGACAGGGATATTTTGGAAAAATTTTCTTTAGACCCCAAGGGTTATGTAAAAAGCTTTATTGGTGAAAGAAGTCAAGAAAGATTCTATTTCTTCATAGACGAATTCCATTATCTAGAAAACGGAGGGCAAACCTTAAAGCTTTTGTATGATATTTTTGAAAATGTCAAATTTGTTATTACCGGATCTTCATCGCTGGAGCTTACGAGTAAAACTTCTAAGTTTTTGGTTGGAAGGGTTTTTGCATTTGAGCTTTGGCAATTGAATTTTGAGGAATTTACTAAAGTAAAATCTGAACAAATTTATAATGCCTATAAAGAAAAAGCGGATTTAGTAAGTAAGTTTATTTTTGAAAAAAAGGACTTTTCCGTTCCCGAAAAAGATATTTTCGGAAAAGACATGCAAAAATTTTTTGAAGAGTATGCTATTTGGGGTGGATATCCGGAAGTGATAAAGGCTCAAGATCAAGAGACAAAACAAACTATCCTAAAAAATATTTATGACACCTATATTAGCAGCGACATTATAGAACTTTTAAAAATTACCGATTATTCAAGATTTAAGACTATGGTTGGGCTTTTATCTGCTCAAATCGGCAATTTGCTTGATTACAATAACTTAGCTCAAGACGCTCAGAGTTATTTTAAAGAAACAAAACACTTCCTTTCAGTTTTAGAAGAGACCTATGTTGTCCATCTTTTAAGACCGTTTTCCACAAATAAAACTTCTGAGCTTAAGAAAAATCCTAAAGTCTATTTTATAGACATTGGACTTAGAAATTATCTTATTAGGAATTTTCAAGAATTATCACTTAGGCCTGATCTGGGTTCGGTTGTTGAAAATGCGGTTTTTTCTCAACTTAGATTTAGACAGGAAGATTTTTATTCAATAAAGTATTGGCGTACTTTGGGAAAAGCAGAAGTAGACTTTATTTTAGAAAAAAAAGGAGAACTAATTCCTATTGAAGTAAAATATAGCTCCTTTAATTCTCCGAAAGTTTCTCGAGGATTTAGAAACTTTATTTTAAAGTATCGGCCAAGGAGAGCAATAATTCTTACAAAAGGTTTTTGGGGAGAGTTAAGGATTAATTCTACTTTAATAAAATTTATTCCGGTATGGTATTTGTAAAAATTTAAACATTAAGTAGTAAAGCAGAGCTGGAAAAATCTAAATTCTAAGTAATTAATAACCAATAATAAGTGACTAATAATTAATAACAAATAACTAAGCAACTAATCAACTATGACTATTCTTGTTACTGGAGGAGCAGGATATATTGGCTCTGTA
>PWII01000025.1 GCA_003561025.1 Candidatus Nealsoniibacteriota bacterium | reverse complement strand
ATATAATTTATGACAAAAAGTAATTTTTATAAAAAGTTAGCAAAATATTATGATGATTTTGTTAGTGATGTAGTTTTTGAAAAATATAAAGAAATGATAGGAGATGTCCAAGATAAAAGAAAACTATTTTTGGGCTTGGCTTTATAATGGAATTGCTATTCCCGCAGCCTTCTTTGGCCTTTTGCACCCAATTATTGGTGCTTTTGCGATGGCAATGAGTTCAATCAATGTTATCTTAAATTCACTGAGATTAAGAAGAATCAGAATCTAAAAACTACTTTTTTACCTTAAGCCTATTAAAAAAACTAAATCACATATCGAAAATTTGTAAATTAATCTGCTAAGATAATGTTATTGCAAAACAAGGCAGGAAAATTTTTATATTTTTGAGAAAACAAATAAGTTATTTTAAAAAACATTTTCTATTTAAAATTAATCTGCTATACTCGCAAAGGGACTAAAAATACTTTATAAGTAATAAGATATTATGAGTAGACTACAAAAGAAAATTATAGCAGGAATAATTATATCCATTGTACTACTTTTTGTATTTGCAGCGATATTTGTTTCTGATGACTATTTTGTAGGAGAAGTTGTTGTTGCGGCCTGTCCATCATTTCACTATATTATTGATACAATAGAGGGGACTGACAATGTTGTTGCTATTAAAACAAAAAATACCTTTGAGACGATTGATATGGTTGAGCAAGGATTAGTGGATTTTGGGATAGCTAGAAGAGTTCATTTGGATGGTCAAGAAGTATCCAGTCACATAGTGGGGAGTGGATATGATTTTATCTCCTCTGAAGGGCTCTTAATCAAAGAGCCATATATGAAAGATTTTTTATACTATACAGATATTGATAAAGATCAAATCTTACAAGACTTTAGATATATTAAAGAAGAAAACATAGCAGTGGTTGATAATCCGATAGATTATCTTGAAAAAGGAATCGTTATTACTATTTTAGAAAGAGAGATGTCACCAGAAATTCAGACGGTTCATGTTATCAAAAATAGTGGAGAGCGCTTAAGAATGTCTACTCTTCCTATAATGTACTATCTACCTGATGCGGAAGAAGCAAAGGTAAATTTTGCAAATAATTTACTCGCCAGCATCTATAATCCTTAGACAGGCATCGTTGCTTTTTTGTCATTAAAGAACATTGCTTAGAATTTTAAAATATAAAAAATGAATGAAAAGATTCTCATACCAGATAAGAATAGGTTTGAAAAAATCAAAGAAAATATCAAGAAGGGCGGGTTTGAAAATCTTTCGGTCTTTACTGATTTTGACAGAACATTAACTTATGGAACGGTGAGAGGGAAAAAAACTCCTTCTATGATTGCTGTATTAAGAGTTAATAATGATTATTTGGGAAAAGATTATTCAAAAAAAGCATTACTGCTTTTGGAAAAATATGAGCCAATTGAGTTTGATTTTAATATTGACGAGAAAGAAAAAAGAAAAGCAATGGAAGAGTGGTGGAGAGAGCATATCAACCTCTTAGTAGAGAAAAAGCTTAATAAAAAGCATTTTAAGAAAATTGTCGATGAGCGTTCCGTTAGCTTTAGAGACAATACTAAAGCGGTTTTTAACCTCCTCAAGAAACATGATGTCCCAATGATAATTATTTCGGCAAGCGGACTGGGCGAAGAACCTATTTCAATGATGATTAAAAAAGAGCTTGGTGATTTTCCCAACACTTATATTATTTCCAATTCTTTCTATTATGATAAAGATGGAAATATTACAGGGTATAAGGATTTCCTTATTCATACAATGAACAAAGACGAGGTTTTGCTTAAAGAAAGAAATTTTTATGAAAAAATAAGAGACAGGAAAAACTTAATTCTTTTGGGGGATAGCTTTGATGATGTAAAGATGGCAAATAATATTGATTATGAAAATATTATAAAAGTCTGCTTTTTAACTCAGTATACCATGGAAAAGATAGACGACTATAAAAAACTTTACGATGTTTTGATTTTAAATGATTCTTCAATGGATTTTGTTAAAGAACTTTTGATAGAGATAGAAAACTTTAAGCGTTAAAATTTTTAAAAACTTTTTGTCTTATCAAAGAATTGTTTCTTTTTTAGTTTGTTATAAAATAAGGTATTGAGGCATTAAGATAATAGATAAGAATATGAAAGAAGAGCTTAGAGAAGAGATAAGGAGGGTTATTAAAATAGAGGGAGAGTGTCGCGGGGTCTCTATCGAGTCTCCTCTTAACTATGTAGAACTCAATTATGAAAAAGATAAGCTAATGGCAATAGAGACGATATTAAAAGAATTTGGCATTCCGGGCAAAGATGAGACAAAGGTCCTTGCAAAATATCCAATTGGATGTATGACTGCGACACACCTCGTTATAAAAGATTTTCTTGATTGGAGTGATGATGATGTAGAAAAGATGGGATATGCTCTTCCGCAAATTTCTTTTATTGTAAGAACTTTATCTAGATATTTTATCTCTGTAGAAAGAACTTTTCAGGAATCTTCTAATTATTGGAAAAAACATTTTACCTTAGGAAAACTTGTTCCCGTTGAGATTGATATAGATAAAAAATATCTAATTCTTCGTATTGAAGGTTATATGACTAATCCGATAGATTGTAAACTTTTTACTGGATATTTTTCACGGATGATAAGTTATACAATAAAAGCAAAGGAGGTTTACGGAGAAGAAGTAGAGTGCTCTCATAAAGGAGGAGATTGTCATCAATTTGTAGTAAGGTGGAAAGATTAAAAACATTTCCTATTTTTTAAAGCAATCAAGAAGAAAGTTTTTTATTAATATTATTTATTACCTTAAAAAGCTAGCAATCTACAATCATGTTTATCAAATCTTTTTTAGTCGCTTTTCCGCTCTTTTTAATAATTGATATGATTTGGCTAGGGTTTATTGCTAGAGATTTTTATGACAAACACCTCGAACATCTCTTAAAAGAAAGTGTTAACTGGCCTCCTGCAATTATTCTTTACCTTTTTTTTATCATTGCGCTTGTGTTTTTTGTAATTGTTCCCTCAATAAAGAAGAGCTCTCTTAAACAGGCAGCCTTAAATGGTGCTTTTTTTGGATTTATTACTTACGCTACATATGATCTCACTAATCTTGCTACACTTGAAGGGTGGCCGATTATTGTTACTCTTGTCGATATTGCTTGGGGTAGCTTTATAGGAATGTCTGTATCTGCAATTACATATCTTATTATCACTAAAGCTTTGCGGTAATTATCTTTGTAATTAATTAAATTTTTGTAAATTTTGACATAATTTAAAATTTGGGTATAATTACCGAAATTACAGCGCTTAATTGGCGTTGTTTTAAATTTCAAAAAGGAGGAAGTAAAGGTGAAAAAATCAAAGGCGAGAAGAATAAAGCTTTATCCTATTCCAGAAACGGAAGGTTATCTTTATCTTAATCTTCCGAAAGGCGCTCAACCCGTAGCACTTCATGAAGAAAAAGATGGACTGGAGATAGGTCTAATTGTTAATGAAGAGGCTGCGCTAGAAAAAAAGAAGTTTTTAATAATTAGAGAAGGAGATGAAATTGAAGGTCCGGTATCAGAAAAGTTAGTGCCTATAGGACTGTTCGTTAGAAAAAAAGTTTTCTTTGTTTTCGAAATAAAATAGTTTTTCACTTAAAAAGAGATGGCTTTGGTCATCTCTTTTAATCTATCTAGGTAGAATATTTCTTGTTTTGGCCTCTATCTCATGGTATTATACAAATATGAATAAAGTAGAGGTTGAACTAGAGGTAGGCTAGATGAAGAAAAATTTCTTGAACTAAAGTCTTTTTTTGATAAAGAGGGT
>PWII01000009.1 GCA_003561025.1 Candidatus Nealsoniibacteriota bacterium | reverse complement strand
TTAATAAAAAGATGAAAAAGATATATTTAGATTACGCATCAACAACGCCGATAGATAAAGAGGTCTTAAAAAAGGCAGAGCCGTATCTTAGCAGTAAGTTTGGAAATCCATCCTCTCTCCACTCTTTTGGGCAAGAGGCTCTCTTCGCAATTGACAATGCGAGAAAGAGAGTAGCAAAGTTTTTAAATTCAAAAGAGAGAGAAGTTGTCTTTACTCCTTCTGCTACTATCTCCAATAATTTGGCGATAATGGGCGTTTTAAGCGGAAAGAGCGGTGCTCACGCGATTACATCGAAGATAGAACATAAAGCAGTTATAGAGCCTCTTTCAAGTAGCGGTGCTGAAGTAACAAAGGTAGGTGCCAATAGAGATGGTATTATTAGAGTGGAAGATATTAGAAAAGCGATAAGAGAAGAGACGGCACTAATTTCTATAATGTACGTAAATAGTGAGATAGGGACGATACAGAAGATAAGAGAGATAGGAGAGATGATAGAAGAGGTAAATAAAGAGAGGAAGAATAAGATTATTTTCCATACCGATGCGGTTCAGGCGGTAAATTACCTCTCTTGTGATGTAAAAGAGTTAAAAGTAGATCTTCTTACTCTTAGCGGACATAAGATATATGGTCCCAAAGGGGTAGGAGCTCTCTTTGTGAGGGAAGGCGTAGCTCTCTCTCCCTCTATTTTTGGAGCTTCTCAGGAGAAAGGGCTTTCTCCCGGGACAGAAAATATATTTGCTATCGCCGGGCTCGGATTTGCGATAGAAGAGATAGAAAGGAGTGACAATAGAGAGATAAAGAGGCTAAGAGAGAAGCTTATTAACGGAGTTTTAAGCAGTGTGAGTGGGAGCAAGTTAAATGGGAGTAGAGAAGAGAGAATCTTAAATAATGCCAATTTTAGCTTTGAAGGCGTAGAGGGAGAGAGTCTCTTAATTGCACTCGACATGGAGGGAATTGCTGCTTCTACTGGCTCTGCTTGCGCTTCTTCTTCTCTATCTCCTTCATCTGTGCTTCTTGCAATTGGACTTTCTCATGAAGAGGCGCACAGCTCACTTAGAGTTACTTTGGGAAGATTTACAAAAGAAGAAGAGATAGACTATTTTTTAGAAAAACTTCCGCCTATTGTCGCAAAGTTGCGAAAGATAGCGGGTAGATAATTATAATATCTATGAATAACTACTATACAAAAGAGACAATAGACAGATTTACCAATCCAAAGTATCTCGGAGAGATAAAAGATGCTGATGGAGTAGGAAAGGTTGGTAATCCACGTTGTGGAGACCAGATGACAGTATATATCAAGGTAGAAAAGGGGAAGATAAGTGATGCCTCTTTTCAGACGCTTGGCTGTGCAGCTGCAATTGCGACTTCTGACGTTGTTTGTGAGATGGCTATAGGAAAAAAAATAGAAGATGCAAAAAATATTACAGAAAAAGATATGATTGCAAAGCTAGAAAAGCTTCCTGCCGTAAAGGTTCACTGCTCTTCTCTTGCCATAGAGGGGTTAAAAAAGGCGATAGAGAATTATGAAAATAGATAAAAAAGTTTTGGTTGCGATATCCGGGGGAGTGGATTCTTCTTTTTCTCTGAATTTGCTTAAAAAAGAAGGCTATGATGCTTTTGCTCTTTTTTTTAGGCTTCTTGGAGGAAAAAGAGAAGAAGTAGCTCAAAAGAGAGCTTCCATTGTTTCCAAAAAGATTGGAACTCCCTTTTTTGTCCTTGACTTGAGGGAAGAGTTTAAAGAGAGGGTGATAGATAGCTTTTTAAGTAAATTAAAGAGAGGAGAGACACCAAATCCTTGTGTTGTTTGCAATAGAGAGATAAAATTTTCTTTTTTAATAGAGAAGATGAGTTATTTTTCTGCCGATTTTGTTGCTACAGGTCACTATGCGAAGATAAGAGAGGGCAAGATATATATTGCAGAAGATGAAAATAAAGACCAGACCTACTTTTTGTGGAACTTAAAGAGAGAGTGGCTTAAAAATATCTTATTTCCCCTTGGAGAATACGGGAAAAAAGAAGAGGTTAAAGATAAGGCAAGAGAGCTCTTTTTTGAAAAAGATATAGAAGAATCACAAGAGATATGCTTTATCCCTGAAGATATCAACTCTTTTTTGAGAGAAAATTTAGGTGATTGTAGCGGCAAAATTGTAGATACTCATGGAAAAGAGCTGGGAGAGCACAAGGGACTATTTTGCTATACGATAGGGCAACGCAAAAATATCGGGCTCTCTGGAGGGCCTTACTATGTTGTCTCTAAGGATATAGCGGAAAATAGTCTAATTATTAGCAAAGATGAAGAGGATCTTTTTGCCAAAGAGCTCTTCTTTGCTGAGGCAAACCTCTTCTCTGACATCTCCTTTCCTATTGAAATTGAGGCGAAAATAAGGTATAGAGGAGAGAGAGTAAAAGGAGTCTTATCAAAAGATAAATTAACCTTTTTCTCCCCGCAAAGAGCTATTACGCCGGGACAATCAGTCGTGTTTTATAAGAAGAGTGAGCTCCTAGGGGGAGGAATAATAAAAAGATGATAAATGAAGAAACAACACTTGAAGAGATATTAAAGCTTCCTCACGGAAGAGAGGTTTTAAGTAGGCACGGAGTTCCATGCATGACTTGTCCGATGTCAAGTCAAGAGGTCTCTTTTTTGACAATCGGCAAAGTTGCCGACATGTATGGACTAAAAAAGGGTAAGATAATAGATGACTTGAACAAAAAAGATAATTCTAAGGAGAAATAAAGATGGAGAAAGAGTGTATTCTTTGCCATTATGGTGAAATAGGACTAAAGGGAGAAAATCGCCGCTTTTTTGAAAGGCGGCTCGTTTCTAATATTAAGAGCGTTTTGCCGGGGATTAAAGTCTCTCTTTTGAGGGGAAGAATTCTTGTTTTTGGTAAAAAAAGAGAGGTAGAAGAGAGATTGAAAAGAGTTTTTGGAATCGTCTCTTTCTCTTTTGCAAGGATTGTTCCGTCTCTAAAAGAGGAGATAAAAAGAGAAGTAATTTCTCTTTTAAAAGAAGAGAGCTTTAATAGCTTTAGAGTAACGGTAAAGAGAGCGGATAAGAGTTTTCCTATCTCTTCTGTCGATTTTTCTTCTTACCTAGGCGCGGAGATAAAAAAAGAGACAAAAAAAGAGGTTAGTCTTCAAAACTATGACTTAAATTGTATTGTAGAGATTACCAAAAAAGAGAGCTATATCTACTTTAAAAAGATAAAAGGTCAGGGAGGACTTCCCGTTGGAACGGGAGGAAAGGCAGTTTCTCTAATTTCCGGAGGAATAGACTCACCCGTATCTTCTTTTTTTATGTCGAGAAGGGGGATGAAAAATATCTTTGTCCATTTTCACGCTTATCCGAGCACTTCAAGACAATCTATAGAAAAAGTGGAAAGAATAGTAAAAAAACTTTCTCTTTTCCAAGGAAAATCCAAAGTTTATCTTTTTTCCTTTGACAAGATACAAAAAGAGATACTCTTAAACACAAAAGAGAGTTTGAGAGTTCTTTTGTATAGGAGAGCGATGATGAAGATTGCTGAAAGTATCGCCAAAAGAGAGGGGGCAAGAGCGCTTATAACAGGAGAGAGTTTGGGACAAGTATCTTCACAGACAGTTGAGAATATCTCTGTTACAAACGAGGCGGTAAAGTTACCCGTCTTTAGACCACTTATTGGGTTTGATAAAGAAGATATTATAAAAAAAGCAAAAGAGATAGAGACATACGATATTTCTATTTTACCCGAAGATGATTGCTGTATAAGATTTTTACCCAAAAACCCTGCAACAAAAGCAGATATAAAAGAGATTTTGGAAGAAGAGAGCAAGTTTTCACTAGACATCAAAAAAGAAG
>PWII01000072.1 GCA_003561025.1 Candidatus Nealsoniibacteriota bacterium | reverse complement strand
GATGTATCCGGAGAAATATTTGTGAATGAAGAGATGGGGTATTCCCTAAAACATCCTTTTGGCTGGGAAATTGAAAGTAAAAGACGGCTTAATTATCTTAATAAAGGAATGGAGAGAGCTGAAGTAAAAGACTTAGATCTAATTGACGGAGAGTCATACAGACAGATAGCCAGTATGGACTTAGTGGGCTCTTCACCACTTGTCTATATTGATGGAGAGATTAAATATATTATCGAGAAAAATGTCTATCCAAACAATAATAATCTAACACTAAGGCAATGGTATGATCTTGGTATGCTTGTGCTTGCGTTTGAAGAGGGGATAATTACAGAGGGAGAGTTAATTCAGAAAACAAATAGTAGAATTAATGATGACATTGAGATAACAGAAGAAGACGGTGTATTTAATCCATGGGTTCCACGAGGTGAAGATATAATTATTGGCGATATAGATGTTATAAAGTTTATTATGCCGGGAGATTATCGGTATGAGGGTTATCAACATTATGCAGCGAATATAGGTGGTTATTTCTTTGTGTTTAGCTTTGGTTTTGGCGGCCCAGTAACTCCTAGAGAAATGTGGAATGATGGTGATGAATATGTAAAAGACATGATTCGTTCTCTTGAAATTTTATAAAAAGTTTTATGCAGAAGATAGAAGTAATATCCAGGGCTCTAATTATAAAAGAGGACAAGATACTAGTCTGCAGGGACAAGAAAAATAAAAATTATTTCTTTCCCGGAGGACATATTGAAGTAGGAGAGTTTTCAAGAGAAGCATTAAAACGAGAGTTAATGGAAGAGCTTTCTTTGAAAACAAAGAATTTTTACTTTATAGGGCTTGTTGAGAATAGATACACTGCTCGAAAAAAAGAGTATCACGAAATAAATTTTATCTATTACACTACTTATTATAACTTTAAAAAGAAGAGTGTAGAGAATCATTTGGATTTTTTTCTTTTTAGTATTGATGAATTTAAGAAAGCTGATATAAGACCAAAAAAGTTAAAGGAGGCTATTTTAACGTGGAAGAAAGACAAAAAGTTTTTCCACATAGAAACCATTGATTAATGTATTTTAAATTAAAATGGTGGCAACTATTACTGTATGAAATTACTATAATTTCTATTGGAATTTTTATTGGCACAAAATGGCACCAATTTTTCTCCGGCTACATCTATTCTTTGCTTTTTGTTTTTTTTGTCTGCGGAGCAATAGTTCTCTATTTTATTTTTAATCAAATTAAGGAGGACGTGGATAATAAATAAGAAAAATTAAAAATATGTCCGAGTATTATAATGGAAGAAGAAGCAGAAATATTTATAATGAGATAGATAAAAATCCTTTTAAGATAAGCAGGTCAAAGATAGACCTCTTTTTGGATTGCCCTCGCTGCTTTTATATCGATAGAAAGCTTGGAATAGGAAGACCTCCGGGATTTCCTTTTGCGATTAATTCTGCAGTGGATAAATTATTGAAAAAGGAATTTGACTTTCATAGAGAAAACAAGACAAAACATCCCTTGCTTGAAAAATATGATATAGACGCTATTCCGGCACAAAGAGAGGAGATTGAAGAGTGGAGAGAGAACTTTAAAGGGGTTCAGTTTTATCATGAGCCGACAAATTTTATAATAACTGGAGCAATAGATGATTTATGGATTAATACAAAAGATGAGTATATCGTTGTTGACTATAAGGCGACAAGCAAGGAAGAAAAAATTACGGAATTAAATAAGAAATGGCAAGATTCTTATAAAAGGCAGATGGAGGTCTATCAGTGGCTGCTTGAGAAAAATGGGCTTGTTGTCTCAAGTGTCGGTTATTTTGTCTATTGTAACGGAAGGACCAATGTTGAAAAATTTGATGAAAAGATAGAATTCGACGTTACTCTCATTGCCTATAAAGGAGATAGTAGCTGGGTAGAAGATACTCTTTTTGAGATAAAAAAGTCTTTAGCACAAAAAAACGTTCCTCAGGCTTCTGCTTGTTGTGATTATTGTCTTTACAGAGAAGAGGTGAATAAGGCTCTCTTGGAAAATAATAAAACTTAACTTTATTGACTTTTTGAGTTTTATGTCTAAAATTCTAAACTATTATTAATTAATTTTAAAAAAATGAGAGGATATATTGTAGATATTAAACAAGAAGCAGGCGATAATGATAATTTTAGAAGAGTTCTTTATACTTCAAAAAATAGCCAGCTTGTCTTAATGAGCATAGAAAGGGGTAGTGAGATAGGGGAGGAGGTTCATGACCTTGACCAGTACATTTGTATTGAAAGTGGTAGGGCAAAGGCAATTATGGATGATTCTGAGCATCAGGTTGAAGGGGGTCATGCGATAGTTATTCCTGCAGGACTAAGACACAATATCAAAAATATAGGGAAGGAGCCATTAAAGCTTTATACAATTTATTCTCCGCCGGAACACAAGGATAAAGTTATACATATGACAAGAGAAGATGCTATAGGAGACGAAGACCACTTTGATGGAATCACAACAGAGTAAGGTCTGCTAAGAAAAGACAGGTTTGATTTTTCATAAAAAAATGGTATAATGTAGTAATGTAGTTAAGGGGTTTTCTACAGTTCATTTTAAAATAATATAAAAGGAGTGATTTTTTTGTCTAGCTGTAAATTTGAGCAAGCAATTGAAGAGCTACCCAGTGAGATGGATAGGAGAGTAAAGAGGCACATAGAGATGGCCTCGCAGCCTTCTATAGAAGAGTTGGTCTGCACCATTAAAGCTACTATCGTAAATTGTGATGGTGGTGAAGATGGAAACTTTTGCTCTAATTGCAAGGGAGGTTGTGAGAAAAGTTCTCGCAGGGATGTTTCTATCGAAATAAGAGATGGGCTAAGGAAAGCTACCTTCGAGCATGAATATATTGCTCTAAACAAGGAAGCAAATCTTGCTCAAAAACTTATAGAGGCGAGCATAGGTGATGTGGTTTTATTTAGAGGCGGCCTTCAACCAGGTAGCCTAAACAGTGCTCTTATAACAAGCATAATAGAAGAGCCAACAGAAATTATGTAACTCCTGCAAATAAAGTAGAAAACCCCATTAAAGGGGAGCTCAAGCTCCTCTTTTATTTTGCACGGATAAGATTAATTAACCATAAATTTTATTGACAGAGAGCAGTGTTTGTGTCAGTATATAAATTGCTCAAGCAGGCGAGGCAATTGCTCTTCATAATATTATGAAGGGAGGAAAGTCCGAACACTCCCCCTGAATTTATTGAAGGGGAGAAGGGTAGCGGGTAACTCCCGTCCATCGCAAGATGAGGGGTGCGAGCAGAGACGCTTAAATTCGAGAGAATTTAGGCACCCTGTAATACGGGGTGATTCTTGTGAGAAATCCAAGAAGTGAAACGGCTAAATCCCTACCCGGGTGCAAGGGCAAGTTTTGGTAGCCCGCTCGACTCTTTGAGTAATCAAAGAGCTAGATAAATGATTGCCCCCTTTTATAAAGGGAACAGAATTCGGCTTATGTCCTGCTTGAGCTTTTTTATAATATCAAAATCAAAATGATTAAGAGAATAATAAATTCAAAGTCCGAAACAATTACCTTTTCTGCCGGACTTATTGCATTCTCGATAGGTGTCAGTGCAATTCTTGGGCTTTTGAGAGATCGTCTGCTTGTTAGCTATTTTAATGTAGAAGAGTTAGATATCTATTTTGCAGCATTTGCAGTACCCGACTTTATTTATGGAATAATTATAACAGGAGGAATTATAGCCGCATTTTTGCCTATTTTTTCAAGCACTCTTGAGAAAGAAAAGGAGAAGGGGTGGGAACTTGCAAACAACACGCTAAATGTCCTCATTCTCTTTTTGCTATTTTTTTGCACCCTCTTTTTTATATTTGCCCCTAGTATTTTAAAACTAGTTGCTCCTGGATTTTCGGACATAGATCTGCAAAAAACGGTATTTCTAACACGCATAATGATGATGAGCCCACTTATTTTAGGTATCTCCAGTATTTTTTCGGGAATATTGCAATATTTTGATCGTTTTTTAGCATATTCCTTGGCACCGGTTTTATATAATATAGGAATAATTTTTGGAATAAT
>PWII01000054.1 GCA_003561025.1 Candidatus Nealsoniibacteriota bacterium | reverse complement strand
GTTCAGGATGACGAGAATGTGGTTCAGGATGACGAGAATGTGGTTCAGGATGACGAGAATGTGGTTCGGAAGGCAGGTTATTTTGAAGGAGCGAAGCGACTGAAGAATCTTTTGGCATTACAGAAAGATTCTTCGCTTTCTCCACATCACTTTGGTGCAAAGTTTCGCTTAGAGTAATGAAAGATAATAGGGTTTTCTGTCGTATAAGGATTGAAAAAATGTTTGTATATTGTAAAATGATATAATGACAAGATTTGCCTTTATTTTATTTCTTCTTTTGGCAGTAGGATTAATTTTTTTCTCAGTTATAGAGATAGGTGTCGCTGCTGACAATGACTCATATTTTTCTGAAGCAGGGTATTATCCCGGAATTCCCGGCTTTGAAGATCCGAGTATAATTTTTAGCGAAGAAACTTTGCCAACAGAAGCTTTCCCTCTCTTTGCGTCTTATATCTTTTCGCTTCTCTTTGTAATATCAATAGTTGTTACTTTTGGAGCTATCTCTTATGCTGGACTTTTGTATCTTGTTTCTAGAGGAAATGTGGTTAGGGTGAGAGCGGCAAAAGAGTGGCTCTCTAATGCGATGCAAGGGATGTTAATCGTTTTTGCTTCTTATTCTCTCTTTTCGGCAATTGATTCAAATTTTCTAACATTAAGCTTTACAACAAATATTCTGGATGCAAGTATTTATCAGCAAGAACTGATAAGAAAAATAGAAGCACCAAAAAGATACTATCAGATACCGGTTGGGCTTATTGCTGAAAAAATTTCCACAGTAAATAGAACTGGAGAAGAAAAGAGAGAGCTTGAGCAAAAGTTTATTAATGTTTATAACACAACCGTTCAGGCCGAAGAAGAGGCGGATAAGTTTATGGCAAGTATCGATATAATGAGAATAATTGAGACCTGTCCTATTGGTTTACCTTGTGATGATGGCTCTAAGTGTTCCTTTGTTGCGAGCCGGATAGAATTATTTGAAGAAGAAGAATTATTAGAAGACGAAGAGTTGCTTGAAGAATATCAAGAATTATTTGAAGAATTATTTGGAGAAGATTTTGACATTCATCAACAAATGCTTGATTTTGAAGATTATGCTGATATTTTGCAAGAAATGTCTGATTTTGAGGAGCAAGACTTTTATACCTCTTCTCTGGGCGAGGAAGAAGTTCAATCTTATTATGGCATGATTGTCTTACCGTATGATGGTGAATTGATGGCTGTGCATGTTAAATTGCCGGAGGGTCGCAGTATTTTTGAAATGATGGGGACATTTGATCCTTATGCAGCAGATGATAACTATGGCTTACCGGAAGGATTTTATCTTGTTTCTGAGGACGACTCACCAGCCCCAGCTGGTAATCTTCCTTCCTTTGACCCTTCTGATAATGACTTGCCGTACATGTCTCCCGCTTCTTCCGATTATCAATCCTTTTCTAGTAATGCCACTTATTGGGGAACCATACTATCTGCTTTTGGAGAGTGGAGCAGAGCAATTGCATATAATGAAAAGAACAAGCATTTTGTTTTTTTAAAGAATATTTTTGATGAATTAAAAATATAATCACCCATATCTTTAAAATTCTCTTTTGTAAAAAGGAACTTAATAGGGATGGAAAATATAATAGATTTATCAGGAAAAAATATCTTGGCAAGAGCATTAGAGGAAATTAAATTAATAGATGAAGTTTATGGAAATATATGCACATGTAGTTGCCCTGATTGTCCGGAAATTAATCCACCTATAAATACGATAATAGAAAATGAGATAGTTCCAGCAATGGGACGGTTTAGTTCTTTAATTGTGCGACTCGATGCTCTCAAAGAGCCTTTTGTTGATGGAGATTTAAGAGATTTATTTAAGATAATGGTAGCAAAGAGTCTATCTTACAGAGTGATTATAAATCATGACACCTATGCTAGGGGTGATTTCTTCGATAATATTGAAAAAACGGATATTGTAACAGCCCCCGAGTGGATAGAGTGGATTGATATAGGAAGAGACCTTCCCAAGATATTAAAGCCACCTAATTATCGAAATAAGTGTGAAGCGACATTTTATGTGAGAGACGGAGTATTTGAAAAAGACTTTGTTCTTGATAATTTTTTAAAAAATGTTGACACTCTAACAGAAGAAGGGGCTGCAAGAGGGTTGCAGAGCTTTGGTTTTGCAAAAAAAGCAAAAGAAGAAGACCAAATTAGTAGCAACTTTCTGCAGTATTTTGCTGAGAGTAATAAAAAAGAAGAGAAAGAAGTATTTGGACTTATAAGAGGATATCTGGATAACTTTATTAAAAGACTCAAAGAAAGTTTTGTTGCGTTTGGATTTAGTGAACTTCCCGAGTGTAGACAGGATGAGGCGTGTGCAGAAGATCATTGTCTTTATGAGGGAGAATGTATTCCAAGAATAAGCGAGGAGGAGTTTGCACAGCACACTGAACTAGGACTTGAGATACCGATAGGGGAAGTAATTGAACTAACATGGAATTATATAATACAACTTTTACATAATATAGATAGATATAATGCTGCAGGAGAAGAGTTTTTGGCACTACAAGCAGAGTACAATGCGATGGTTAGTCCTTGTGAGTGTCCTTGTCTTGGCGATGGCTGTGTCTGTAGTGATTCGCTTTCCTCATCTTCAGAGCCAACAACAGAACCTCCTCCTGCAGAGGGGATACCAGACCCAGACTCGGGTCTATCTATAGAGCCATTGCCAGATTTAGATGTATATGAAAGTCCATGGATACTAGAAACAGACCCAGGTCCAACTATAGAGTGGACAACAGAGCCAGAATTATCTGAAACAATAGAAGGATCATCTGAAACAATTTGTGTATGCCAAAGCTCTTGTCAATTAACTTGTGATAAAGAGGCTATAAGGAGAAAGCTGACAGAGATAATCGCAAAGAGAACAGAGCTTAGATGGACTGCAGAAAGAATATATCTTCTTACAGCAGGATTTTTTAGAGACCCAGTCAATTTTGACGGCTATGAGAGAATAGATAACCATACATATATGGCAGATGTCTGTTTTTACTTGAACGCTGATATAAGAACAGATGGGACGGTTGAAGGTACTGAAGATGAGATAGCATATTGTGCTATTCCCGGAAACAGCAAAGCTATTTTTATGGAAGAATTAATTGAGAGAAAGATAAATCTCTCAAGAGCAATGTTTAACAGTTGTACTATTGGTGAAGGAGGTAGAGAAACTTATATTTTTGCTCCCGTTGCAGAGGCGGAAAATAGAACAAAGATGACAAAGGCGAGAGCTCTTGATATAGACGGTAATAGAGTTGTAGATAGTGACGGTAGGCCTGTCTATTGGACGACAAGTGATTTTAATTGGTTCTGTTTTTAGAGTATATCTATTCCGGTTTTTTGTTTGATATAAACGTGCATTCAGGATAGTTACTACATCCATAAAAAGAGTTTCCTCTCTTTGACTTTCTTTTTACAACATCTCCTTTTTCACATTCCGGGCACTTTATCTTTGTATTATCTTCCTCAAGAGACTTTATATTTTTACATTCAGGGTATTTTTCACAGCCGTAAAATTTTCCAAATCGGCTCTGCTTTATCTTCATCTTCGAGTTACATTTATCACAAATTATCTCTTTGTGCTTTTCTTCTTCAAGTGGCTTGGCGTTTTTGCAATCGGGGAAATTTTTGCAGGCGATAAATTTGCCGTATTTACCAAACTTAATCGCCATTTCACCACCACATTTTTCACATTTTTCGTCTGTTTTTTCTTGCATAATATCTTCTTTTTTTATCTCTTTTTCTTTTCTTTCTACTTGAATAGAGAAATCTTTATAAAACTTTTCTACTACATTTTTCCACTCTCTTTCTCCCTTTGCAATTTTATCCAAGTCCTCTTCCATATTGGCAGTGAACTTAAAATCAACTATAAAGGGAAAATGATTTGAAAGCAAGTCGCTTACAATTACACCTATCTCTGTCGGTTTTAGATATCTCTTTTCTACTTTTTCAATATAGTTTCTCTTAAAGAGTGTAGAGATAGTGGGTGCATAAGTAGAAGGTCTTCCGATTTCATTTTTTTCTAATTCTTTTACAAGAGTTGCTTCAGAAAAACG
>PWII01000047.1 GCA_003561025.1 Candidatus Nealsoniibacteriota bacterium | reverse complement strand
GGGTTCCCCAACTAACCCCTGAAACTTCTCCTTTTGAATCTTCTACTTCTTTTTCTTTTTTATCTTCTTCAATCCTCTGCAACTTCCCTTCAAGTATCTCTAATGCTATCTTTTTATTTTCTCCCTGCAGTCTCCCTTCTTGAGAACTTGCTGTAATTCCTGTCGGTAAATGCACAACCCTCACCGCACTCTCTCTTTTGTTAACATGTTGCCCTCCAGGACCGGAAGATCTGAAGGTATCTATCTTGATATCTTCTTCTCTTATCTTTATCCCTGTATTATTTTCATCTATTTTTGGAAAAATATCAACCTGTGCGAAAGAGGTGTGCCTTAATCCTGCTGAAGAAAAGGGAGATTTTCGAACTAATCTATGCGTTCCACTCTCACTTTTTAAAAGTCCAAAAAGATAACTCCCCTCTATTTCTAAAATAATATTTTTAATTCCGTGTCTTCCGTCAGGACCACCGGCTTCTCCATACGATACGGAAATAATCTTTTTCTTATAATTTTTCCTTTCTGCATATCTTTCATACATTCTCGCAAGCATTGTAACAAAATCTTCAGCATCTCTTCCTCCCGCCCCAGAAGATATCTCTATTATAACATCATTTTTATCATATTTTCCTTTAAACTGCAGTCTTGTTTCTTCTTTTCTTATCTCTTTCTTTAGTTCCGATACTCCCTTTTCTATTTCAAGGAGTAGCTCCTTGTCATCATCAAACTCACCATACATCTCTTTAATCTCTTTAATCTTCTTATACAATGCCTCTATTTTTTTTATCTCTTGCCCTAGTAAGGATATCTCTTTTTGCTTTCTTATGGCACTTTTAGGGTTTTCCCAAACATCTTTACTGAGAAGCTCTTCTTCAAGTTTTTCTAACTTATTTTTCTTATTTTTAACGTCAAAGAGACTCCTCCATGTGGAGGATTTTTTCTTCCATCTCTCTTATCTCTTTTTCTATCTCCATAAAACAGATTTAAATTAATTTATATCTTGAGCCGATTGTCGGACTTGAACCGACGACCTACTCTTTACGAAAGAGTTGCTCTACCTCTGAGCTAAATCGGCAAAAAAACACCGACTCTTCCTAGTTTTTAACGCCCTATAATTTCCATTATACCTTCAAAAAAACTTTTTTCTTCTCCTTCATCTTCTTCAAGCACCTCCTCTCTAAGAGCTTCCGGTTCTTGAGAGATAATGACAACACTCTCTCCCTCTTTTTTGAGAAGTAATTGTTCTCTCGCGATTCTCTCTATCTCTTCTTCAATATCTCTTTTTATCTCTTCATCCTTAGTCTTTTCTTGTTCAAGCTCCAACTCCCTTCTCCTCTCTTCTAGAGAAGACATCATTGTACTTATCTCAGCTCTCTGCCTCCAAATATTTATATTCACAAAAGTTATCAGAAAAATAACAGAAAGAAGTATAACAAGAAAAATATAGCCTTTTTTACTTTTCTTGTCTCTTTTTTTTCTTCTTGTCATACAAATATTATATACTACTTTCTTTTTTCTACAAGAATTATTTTGAAGAAGTCTTATCGATATAATAAAAGATCAAATTAACGGAATGCTTTAAAATATGCTTCTTGAGGAATATTTACCCTACCCTCTTTTTCCATCTTTTTCTTCCCTTTTTTCTGCTTTTCTAAGAGCTTTTTCTTTCTTGTTACATCTCCCCCGTACAAATCTCCGGTAACATCTTTTCTTCTCGCCTTAATCGTCTCTCGAGCAATAATTTTTCCTCCCACTTTTGCTTGGATTGCTACCGCAAATTGTTGAGGCGGAATTACCTCTTTCAACCGCTGAGTAATCTTTTTTCCCTCTTCAAAGGCTTCATTTCTTAAAACAATTGTAGAGAAGGCTTCATCTACTTGATGAGCAATAAGCAATTCCATCTTAACTAAATCTCCATCATAAAAACCTTTCATCTTATATCCCGCAGAAGCATACCCCTTGCTAGCACTTTTCAAATTATCATGAAAGTTTGTTATTATTTTTCTAAGAGGTGCGTCGTATATAACTAAAACTCTTTTACTAGACAGATATCTTGTATCAACATAGTTTCCTTTTAACAATCCAAGAACTTCTGTAATATTTCCCAGAGCCTCTTCGGGAGTAATAACTTCCATTCTTACCCATGGCTCTTTCTTTTCTAATATTTCGCTCTCATCCGGCCAATCAGCCGCAGAACGAATATACTCTTCTTCCTTATTTCTCTTTATTATCTTAAATGTAACCGATGGAGCAGAGATAATTAAATCTAGCTCATACTCTCTCCGTAATCTCTCTGAAATAATTTCCGAATGAAGTGAGCCTAAAAAACCACATCTAAATCCTCTACCAAATACCTCTCTAAATTCCGGTTCAAATGTAAATGCGGGATCTGTTAGCTTAATTTCATAAAGCGCATTACGAAAAGAGCCATAATCATCTGTTTTTTGTGGATAAAAGCTACTAAATACCATTGGTTTTGGATCACGATAGCCCTCAAGAGGAGCTGTATTTTCTTCTTTTTTACAAATTGTATCCCCTGATCTTACTGCACCAACCTCTTTAACTCCGGTTGCGATATATCCGATTTCACCGGAAGTAAGTCTTTTTCGCGGAGTCCAATTTGGCGAAAAGATTCCAACCTCTTTTGCTTCTCCGTTTTTTTGTGATGCAAAAAGATATATCTTATCTTTTGTCCCAATTTCACCTTCAAAAACTCTTATATGAGCAACAAGTCCTTTGTAAGAATTGTATTCCGAATCAAATATAAGTGACCTAAATGGTTTCTCTTTTTCTTCTTTTGGTGGTGAAATTTTTTGACATATCGCATCTAAAACAGCTTCTATGTTAATTCCTTTCTTCCCGGAAATCTTAATAATTTCTTCTTTTTTTACTCCTAAGGCCTGGACCATCTCTTCTTCAACCTCTGGTATACGTGATCCGTCCAAGTCAATTTTATTTATTACAGGTATTATCGTAAAGTTTTCTCCCCTCTCGCGAGCAAGATCTAGGTTTGCTAAAGTCTGTGCCTGAATTCCCTTTGTTGCATCTACAAGTAAAACTGCCCCCTCTACTGCAACTAGTGATCGTGAAACTTCATAAGAGAAATCGACATGACCGGGAGTATCAATCATATTTAAAGTAAAATCCTTATAAACCATTCTTACCGGCCGCAGCTTGATTGTAATTCCTCTCTCTCTTTCAAGATCCATAGAGTCTAAATATTGCTCCTTCATCTCCTTTTCCGAAACTGTTTTTGTAATCTCCAAAAAACGATCTGCTAAGGTAGATTTTCCATGATCAATATGAGATATTATGCAAAAATTTCTAATATTCACGATTTAAGTAGTTATTTTTTAAATTGTCCTTTGAAGGCACTTGCTATGACATCAAGCTCTGTTGCCTTGGTGAGCCTTATCATAAAGATATAGACAGACAAAGCGACCAAAAATGTAATTGCCGTTTGAGCAAAAACCGCAAGAAAAGTATCAAGAACTATCGCATTTCCAATCAATCTCAATACAAGAAAAGAGACAACTCCCATGACAAATGAAGATAATATTATCTTCTGTAGGGACTCCTTGATTCCCATTCCCTTAAAGTTTCCCATTCTAAAATTAAGCAGATAAAGCAAGATAATAAACTGTAAAACGGTCGCTATCAAGATTGCCATTGGGAAAGCAATTACCTCTATATTTGCGATATTATCCAATTTTAAAAGAGAGACTGCTGTCTTGCGAAAAAAATTATCAAAACCAAGGACCCATATAAAGAGAAAACAGCAGAAAATATTAGTTACCATTGCAGCAAGAGAGGCAAGAAGAGGAGTCTTTGTGTCTTGAAAAGAAAAAAATGCTCGAACTAAAATTAAAACAAGACAACTGGCAAAAAAGGAAAAAGAAAAGATACCGAGAGAAGCGGCGGTAAGCTTTGTCTCGGCCCAACCAAACTCTCCCGTTCCAAGCACAAGTCGAACAATATGTGCTCTTAAGAGAAAGACTAAAATACTGATTGGAATTATTAAAAAGAGAGATTGCCGTATTACCAAAGAAAAATTGCTTAAAAATTTCTTTTTTTCCTTTGCTGCAACGAGCCTTGAAAAAGAAGGAAATGCTGCAACCGCAAAAGCTACCCC
>PWII01000065.1 GCA_003561025.1 Candidatus Nealsoniibacteriota bacterium | reverse complement strand
TAACGTCCTAATCATCTCTCCAAGAGATGCATTTTTGCCCCCTACAAGCGGAAGGTCTTTGTAAGAAATTTTTTCGTATGGAACCGTATATTTTTTGTTCATATCTTATTTTTATTAATTAATTATTATAAAACTCAGAAATTGGAGGAGCAATCTGTTTTTTTCGCGAAGTAACTTCAGGAAGAAAAAATGAGGCTCCATCTTTTTTTACCTTAAATATCTTCTCAACAACAAGATCCTCTTCTTTGGTTGTAGAATAAAGATAAGTGTTTTTGCTTAAAATATCAACTACTCCAAAATAGAGTGCATCGTAATCTCCTCCTTCTTTGATTTTTTTTAATTCTTTTAGTATCTCTTCTTCATTTTCTTGAAAGTATTTTAGTGACGTTGTTTCTGCGACACCTATCCCTATCTTCTTATTTCCAAAATCATATTCTTTTAAGTCATCCGTAAGAATATCTTTTATATTTTTATTTGAAAAATCTGACTTTACTTCAAACATCTTTTCCGCAAAACTTTCCGTATCTATTTTGGCTATCTTTGCAAGCTCATAAAGAGAGTCGATATCTTCCGTTGTTGTTGTCGGTGAAGTTAAGTTGAGCGTGTCAGATATTATCCCCCCAAGAAGAAGCCCTGCATCTTTTTCTGCAATATCAAGACCTCTCTCTTTCATCATCTTGTAAACTAGTGTGGAGGTGCTACCAACATCTTCTACTCTAAAAAAAATCGTCTTATCCGTCTTTAATCCGGATAAAAGATGGTGATCCAGTACTCCAATTATGTTTTCTTTTTTTGCAATGCTTTGTGCAAGGTCATTATGATCAACAAGAAAAACCTCTTCATCCTCTCTTATCTCCTCTTTTTCTTGCGGTAGATCAATACCAAAATAGGAAAATAAAAAATTTGTCTCATTATTTTCTTTCCCTGCAACAAAGCCCTCTGCCTCTTTTTTTTCACTTTGCAAAAATTTTGCAAACATTACTGCAGCAACAGCAGAGTCCGTGTCCGGTTTTTTGTGACCTATAACTGTAATCATATACTTTTTTTATTTAAGGCTTTTAATACTATTGCTCCTCTTTTTGGGTCATTATAATTTGGTATCTTATTTTTTTCTAATAAATTAACCGCTTCTCTTATCTTTTTACTTCCACCCATAAATATAGTTATTATCGGTTTTTTTGTCTTTCTTTTTAATTTTATGATAATCTTTGCATTTTTTAAGGGATCGGTCATAATTTGCAGAGTTTGAATTATTGCAATCCCCTTTATATTTTCTTGATTTATCATTGCCTCTAATGCTTTTTCATACCTTATACTTAACGCGTCTCCAACAATATCAAGCGGATTTGTTCTTGAATACGATGGATGCATATGTTTGTCTAAAAATAAGATAGTCTCTTTGTTTAATTTTGGCATATCAAAATTATATGCATCAGTAAAAAGAACTCCGGCACCTCCTCCATTTGTAATAAGACCGGCACCGCCACTAAATTGATTTTGCCACGCAAGAGCTTTGGAGATATCAAAAAGCTCTTCAATCGAAGAAACTTCGATAGCCCCTGCTTGTTTGATTGCTGCAGAAAATATCTCTTTTTCCCCTGCAAGCGAACCGGTATGCGAAAAAACTGTCTTTTTACCCCCTTCAGTTTTTCCACCCTTTAATATAACTACACTCTTTTTTGTCTTTTTTAATACATCAAAAAATCTTCTTCCGTCCTTTAATCCTTCAATATAGAGTGCAATTACTTCTGTTTTTTTATCTTCATCTGCCCACTTTAAGTAATCAACTAGGTCAAGTCCCGCTGCATTTCCGACAGAGATAACTACAGAAAAACCGTAATTTTCTGTTAATGATTTATCAATAATTGAGTTAATTAATGCTCCGGACTGAGAAATTAGAGCAATCTTACCTCCTTTTGGGGTCGCGGGAGCAAAAGAGGCGTTTAATCTTGAAGAGGGCCTTATAACTCCCAGACAGTTTGGTCCAACCAGAGGTATTTTTGCCTTTTCCAGTATCTCTTTTATCTCATCTTCTTCTTTCTTCCCCTCTCTCCCGGTTTCGGCAAAGCCTGCAGAAATAATAATTACTCCTCCAGCACCTTTTTTTGCCAAATCCTCAACAACGGATTTTACCGCCTTTTTAGGCACAACAATAATTGCCAAATCAATTTTACTTTTAATCTCATTGATACTTTTGTAAGTTTTTTTCCCAAATACCTTTTTCTTAAAGGGATTTACAAAAAAAAGCTCTTTTTTGCTTTTTAAAAGATTTTCTATAATTCCTCTACCAACCGATTCTTTTTTATCAACCGCCCCAATGATGGCGATTGTTTTAGGATTAAATATCTCTTTATATCTCATACTACAATTCTCGCATCGCTTATTTGAATATTTTTCTCATCTGCAAATAAAGGATTAAGGTCAAGCTCTTTTATCTCTTCTTTTGTAATCATATCAGATACCTTTATCAGGAGATCAACAATCATATTCTTATTAACTGGTGCTAATCCCCTAAAGCCATGAAAAATCTTTTCTCCTTTTATCTCCCTTATCATTGAGATAGCATCACTTTTTTTAATTGGTGCAATTCTAAAAGAAGTATCCTTAAAAATCTCAACAAAGACTCCTCCAATGCCAAACATCACAACAGGACCAAAGAGATTATCTCTTTTAGCACCAATGACAAGTTCTATTCCTTTTCCTCTTTTTTGAATAAGAATACCTTCGATGGAATCTATTTTTACTAGTTTTGTATAAGCCTCTTCTAGCTCCTTTCTATTCTTTATATCCTTTATGACTCCATCAATTTCAGTCTTATGGGTGTACTTAGTCGAAGAGATCTTAGCAACGAGAGGATAACCAATATCCTCTCCTTTAGAGATTGCTTCTCTTTTGCTTGCTACTAAGAAAGTAGGAAGATATGGTAAATTATACCTATCAAGAATTTTTTTTGTCTCCTTGAATCCTAAAATCATAATTATTTTTTCGCAATATATTCTGCAAAGTCTGCAAGACGTGTCGAATAGCCCCACTCATTATCATACCAGGCAACAATTTTTACCATTTTTCCGTTTGCAAAGGTAAACTCACTGTCAATAACAGAAGAATAACTGTTTTTAATAAAGTCTGTTGAAACAAGAGGTCTTTTTTCAACCTTTAGAATATTACTCAAATTTACTTTTTTTGCTTCTTGCTCCAATGCATAATTTATCTCTTCTTTGCCAACTTCTTTTTTTAAGCCACATACCAAGTCTACACTTGAAACAGCAATTGTGGGAATTCTCATCGCCATTCCCTCTATCTTTCCTGTAAGGCTTGGGATAACTCTCTCAACAGCCTTTGCAGCGCCGGTTGTTGTTGGAATAATATTAACTGCTGCCGCTCTTGCTCTTCTCAGGTCTTTGTGAGGTCCATCTTGAATATTCTGATTTGCGGTATAGCTATGTACAGTGGTAAAAAGAGCTGACTCTATTCCAAAATTATCTTCTATTATCTTTACGAAAGGCGCCACGCAATTTGTAGTACAAGAAGCCATATCAACAATCTCATCTTCGTCTTTATTGTAAGTGCTCTCATTAACACCCATCACAAATGATTTAATTTTTTCAGGACTTTTTGAGGGAGCAGATATTATTACTTTTTTTGCCCCAGCACTTATATGTTTTTTTGCTTCTGTATAGTCATTAAATATTCCAGTACACTCCAGCACAATATCAATACCAAAATCACTCCACGGAAGTTTTTCTGGATCCTTTTCCGCAATAATTTTGATATCTTGATCAAAACCATCAACCTTAAGGGTATTGCTATCTATATCGATGCCTCTTTCGTATAGACCGTAAACAGAGTCATATTTTAGGAGATGAAAGATTGTATCAGGGCTAGTTAGATCATTAATTGCGACAACTTCAATATCATAATTGTTCTCGAGAATAATTTTCAAAACGGCTCTCCCTATTCTACCAAAACCATTTATTGCAATTCTTTTTTTCATATGCCAAGAGCTTCATTAATCTCATTTTTATCAAATCCGGTAATAAATTTTTCTTCATCTATCTCAAGAACAGGAACGCCCATTTGCTCAGTCTTCTCAATCATTCTCTTCTTAGCCTCTTCGTCTTCAGTAATATCTACCTCCTCGTATTCTAT
>PWII01000034.1 GCA_003561025.1 Candidatus Nealsoniibacteriota bacterium | reverse complement strand
TGCGATAAGACCTCTCTTGTAACTCTTCCATCGTTTGTAAGTAGTATTAGCCCTTCCGATTCTTTGTCCAGTCTTCCTACCGGATAAAGCCCTTTCTTCTTCCATCTCATAATTACGCTATCTTTGCCTGGTAAATCTTGTGTAGAAAGACCTCTCGGCTTATAATACGCCAATGTCTGATAATTTTTTTTAATCTCTCCTATTTCAACTTTATCTTCTTCTTTCACTAAGTCTCCTTTTTTAGCAAGCTCCCCGTTAATCATTACAATCCCTTCTTCAATCAATCTGTCTGCCTCTCTTCGTGAAGCTAAGTTTTTATCTCTTAAATACTTATTGATGCGTATCGGGTATTTCATTATTATTTAGATACTCTTAAGTTTTCAACTAATCTTGGCTTTTTTAGAATTAACAAGATCTAGTATCACCTTAATAAAAGACTCTCTTCCCTCTTTTGTCTTTGCAGAATATAACAAAACAGGTATATCCGGCTCTTCCTCCCTTATCTGAGAAAGCTTTTCCTCTCTAACACTCTTTTTTAATTTATCAATCTTATTACAAACAATAATAATCTTGTGATTATTCTCTTTTAGAGCTTTTATCATCGTTCTGTCTAAATCTGTTAATCCCACCTTTGTGTCAATAACCAAAAAAACGGCTTTTGGCCGGACGTTTGCCTCTTCTACATACCAAAAAATTCTTTTTGCAATCCTATTTCGTAGTTTTATTGAAAACTTGGAATACCCATATCCGGGAAAATCAACTAGATAAAATTTTTCTTCTATCTTATAAAAATTTGCTTCTTTGGTTTCTCCCGGGTGCTTACTTACTCTAACGAGCTTTTTTCTCCCAGTTAATGAATTTATTACGCTTGATTTTCCTGCATTAGATCTTCCAAAAAAAGCAACTTGTGGTAAGTTGTCTTTGGTGGAATAGTCATCACCCACAACACCTTTAATAAATTCGGCCTTTTTTATCTCCATATTCTATTAACTATTTTTTAAAATTCATTAATCCATTAAAGCCCTTAGCCTCTCAAGATTTTCAAAACTCTTTTCTTCCATTTCCGGAGTTTCTAGTATCTTTGGGATATTAGCAAACCTTTTATCATTTAGAAGCTTTTTAAAAAAAGTTGTTCCTATCTTTCCTTTGCCGATATGTTCGTGCCTATCTACCTTAGAGCCAAAATCTGTTTTAGAGTCATTTAAGTGAAATGCTCTAATTTTTTTTATGGGAATATTTTTTTCAAAATTTACAAATGTCTCTTCGTATCCATTCTTTTTTACTATATCATATCCCGCTTCCAAGATATGAGCACTATCAAGACAGACAGAAAAGACTTTCTCATTTTTTAAGGCATTAAGTATCTCTGCGATCTCTTCAAACGAAGACCCTAATGAGCTCCCTTGTCCGGACATCGTCTCAATTAGTATATTTACTCCATCCGGATTAACTTTCTCAAAAATTTTATCAAATGACTCTTTTAGTATATTTATAGCCCCTTTCTTTTCTTGTTTTCCCGTGCTTCCGGGGTGTAAAACAAGATATCTTACCCCCAAAACATTTGCTCTCTCTATCTCTTTAACCATCCTTTCAACTGACCTATCTCTCGTTAGCTTATTTTCCGAAACTAGATTCACTAGATAAGGAATATGTGCAACAACCTCTTTTACGTTCGACTCTTCCCAAGCCCTCTTAAAAATATCAATCTTTTCTTTGCTAATTTCATCAACTTCCCATTTTCTGGAGAGAGTAAGATAAAATTGAACAGCTTCACACCCCCATTTATCACCCCAATAAAAGGCTTTCTCAATCCCCCCTACGGTTGGTACTGTTGAACCAATCATCTTAATTATCTATTTTTTTAAATAACTATAGGCGGAAAGAGCCGCTTTTGCACCCTCTGCTGTAGCAACAACAATCTGCTTATCTCTAACATCGGTAAGATCTCCAGCAGCAAAAAGCCCCTCTGTTCTTGTTCTGCAAGTTTTAGGATCTACAATCACCTCGCCATCTTTATTAAAATCAACTAAGTCCCCGATAAAATCAGTTATCGGAGTTGAACCAATCTGTATAAAGATACCATCTACTAACATCTCTTCTTCTTTTTCTAACTCTTCAAACAAGATCTTTTCCACAAAGCCATCTCCTCTTATCTCTTTTATCTTTCTGTTTGTAAATATCTCCACTCCCTTCTCTTTTGCTTTTTCCACTAAAAATTCATCGCCATTTAGAGTAGGTGATGCCTCAAAAAGCAAAATCTCTTCTGTATAATCCGTTAATTCAATAGCAGACTCAAGGCCAGAGTTTCCTCCTCCTACAACAATAACTCGCTTATCCTTAAAGAGTGGTGCGTCGCAAGTTGTACAATATACAACTCCCTTTCCAACAAACTCTTTTTCGCCAACAACATTAAGTTTTTTTGGTCTTCTTCCTGTTGCAAGAATAACTGCTTGCGATTTAAAACTTCCTCCATCTGTTTTAACAAAAAAATCTCCTTCTTTACCAAGTGAAAAAACCTCATCTTCCACTATCTCAATATCATTATTTCTTAAATGATTTTCAAACTTTTCCATCAGTTCCGGCCCGCCAATACTCTCTTCTCCCGGCCAATTTTCAATAGCCGCTGTCAGTCCCGTCTGTCCAATAAAATCTTTTGTGATAAGCAGTGTCTTTAATCTCTTTCTTGCCGCATATATTCCTGCAGTAATTCCTGCAGGACCACCTCCTATTATAATTAAATCATACATATTATCTATTTGTTCTAATTTTATCTCTTTAAATAAATTTTCTTAATTTAGATTACCACAAAACAAAAAGTGAGCCAATGCTCGTATCTGAGTCAATTTATAAAATGGAGCTTCTTTTTTAATCTAATTAATTCTCTTTTCTTCCCTTATCAGTCCATCATCTATCTTAATAACTCTGTCTGCTCTATCAATGTATTTTTTTTCGTGTGTAACAAGTATTATGGTTAATCCTTTTTTATTTAAATCAAATAATAGATTAATAATTTCATCAGCTCTTTTAGAGTCCAAGTTTGCCGTTGGCTCATCGGCAAAAAGAATTTTTGGGTTATTAATTATTGCTCTAGCTATAGCAACTCTCTGCTTTTCACCTCCGGATAATTGCGACGGGTAATTATTAATCTTATCTCCTATTCCAACCTTATCTAATACATCAAAGCCTCTATCATTAACCTTTTCCCAGCTATCCCTACTTGCCATTAAGGGAAGAACAACATTTTCAAGAGCAGTCAGTTCTGGCAAAAGTGCATAGTCCTGAAAAACAAATCCAAAATGAATCAACCTACAATAAGAGTCCATCTTTTCTGAAAAAGTTCTCGTATTACATTTTTCAAAAAGAACTTCTCCCGAAGTCGGCCTATCTAGAAGGCTTAAGATATAGAGTAATGTACTCTTTCCTGAGCCGGATCTTCCGGTAATTACAGAAAACTCCCCTTCCCTTATCTCAATATCAATACCTCGAAGAACCTTGGTCTCTACTGAGCCAACAATATAATTTTTAGTAATATCTTTTGCCGCAATAATTGTGTTTTCTTTTTTCATCGTCCTAAAATTGAATCAATTGTATTTTTTTTGACAATCAGATGTGCTGGAATAAGTCCGGCGATAACACTGGAAAAAAATAAGATTAAGACTCTTATCAAGACGCCTTCATATGTTACATCCAATATACCGTCACTAAATGGAAAATCTATAGGGTTTTGGTCAAAATAAGGAACAAGAAAAAGATAGAGCAAAAAAAGTCCGATTGCAGAACCGATTAAAGCATAAAAGATTGACTGCAAGACATAGGAGTATTTAATAATAGAAGAGTCTATTCCAATGCCCTTTAAAATACCGATATACTTTTCTCGTGAAATCGCATTAATAAAGATAACAATAAATAGAGTGACCGATGCTACCGCTAAACCAATAGCCCCAATAACAGCTCCTAAAATCGTAAATGTCGATGAAAGATCTTCAAAAAATTGTCCCTGGCTCTCTCTCCAAGTCTCAACTTTTGCCTGTGAGTTTAGAACAATTACTCCAATTTTATTCCTAATATTCTCTAAAGACTGATTGTTATTTATCGTTATCGCAATTTCATCAGATAGCTGTGGAGACCTTCCTGTAAGGGCGATAAACTGCTGTTGATCAATAAAGATACGATTATTAATCTGATTTAGTTTTGCCTCTACTATACCGCTAACAATATATTCT
>PWII01000002.1 GCA_003561025.1 Candidatus Nealsoniibacteriota bacterium | reverse complement strand
GAGAGATAGGAGAGGCAATCTATAATCATCTTTTGAAAAAAGAAGAAAATAGAATAGAAAATATAAGACACAAAGAGAAAGGAAGAGCTTTTTCTGAAGGAGCGAGGTATAGAAAAAAAGACGAGAAGAGATATTTTGATTATGGAGAGGGTATAGAAAAGATAAAGGATGAGATGAATGAAGATTTTAAAAAAAGAGAATTAGAAGAAGAAAAAAGAAAATTTAGAGAAAAGTTAGAAGATCAAAGATTTAAAAAAGAGAAAGTAAGGGTTCGGGTCGGGGATAAGATAGAGGAGGGGTGGAAAGTTATGGAGATAGACTATAATAAGAGGGAGGCAAAAGTCACAAAAGAAGATCCGCTTAGGCCAATAAAAGGAAAAGAAGAAAATATGAGAACGGTCAGCTTTGAGGAGTTAATAGAATGGCAATACCCTGAAGGAGGCGTAGAAGTGGTCCCGGAAAAGGACCCCAGTGAGGTAGAGGCGGAGGCATTAAACAAGAGATTGGAATTTGAAAAGGATGCCACAATAGATGAATCCGGAAGATTAGTTTTTAGCAAGGAAAAGATAAAAGAGGCGGAAGGGGAGATGAAAAGGGAGAGAAGAGAAAAAACTTGGAGTGGAAGAATGATAAATAAGGGGCTTAGTATGGGAGGTAAAATCTTGGACTTTATAAAGGTGACGCCATTTTTATTTTTAGAATTTTTCGCTTTTTCAATGGATAAAGTTGCTGAATGGACGGGAGAAAAAAAAGAAAAGAAAAAGAAAGAAGAAAAAAAATAGATAACTCTTGATAAAGAGGAAGAAGAGATTAAAGAATGGACAGTAAAAAAATACAAAAAGTTATTGCCGAGAGCGGCTATTGCTCTAGGAGAAAGGCGGAAGAGCTGGTTAAAGAGAGCAAGGTAAGGGTTAATAATAGGACTGCTAAAACAGGGGAAAGAGTAAGAGAGGAAGATGAGATAACTATAGAGGGCAAAAAAATTAATTCAAGAAAGAGATTGATTTATATATTACTAAATAAGCCAAAGGGATATTCTTGCACCAGAAAAAAGATAAGAGGAGAGAGGAATGTGTTTGATTTGATTAACCTAGATGAACATCTCTTTATTGCTGGGCGCCTAGACAAAGATAGTCATGGACTTCTTTTATTAACAAATGATGGAAATTTTGCTTACAGAATAATGCATCCTTCTTTTGAAAGTGAGAAAGAGTATCTGGTAAAAGTAAGAAAAGACATTACAAAAGAAGAAGAGCTTGAGATGAAGAAAGGGGTAGATATAGGAGAAAAGGAAAAAGTGAGCGTAAAGGAGATAAAAAGAATAGAGAATAAGAGATATAATCTTATTCTTTGCTCTGGAAAAAGAAGGCAGATTAGAAGAATGTTTGAAAGATTTAATTCTACGGTAGATGACTTGCAGAGAATAAGAATTGATAAATATAATTTGGGGAGATTAAAAAAAGGTGAATGGATTTTTATAAAAAAATGATAAAGGCAATTATTTTTGATCTTACAGGGGTCCTTATTAATCTTAAGAAAGGAGATGATTTTGAAATTATTGAGAGTAGTTTTGATTTTGCAAAAAGTCTTCAAAAAAATTATAGATTGGGAATACTTTCTAATCTTTCTGCAGATCATAGAGAGGGTTTGGAAAAGAGAGGTTTTTATAATTTATTTGATTCTATTTTTCTTTCTGGAGAGACAGGACAGGTAAAGCCCGAAAGGCAGGCATATATCTCTATCTTAAGGGAGCTCAACGTTGCACCCGAAGAGACTTTTTTTATTGACGACTCTCCAGCAAATATTAGGACTGCGAAAGAACTTGGCATGAAAACATTTTTATTTAAAGAAGAAGAAAGTTCGATTTTAGAACTAAAGAGGCTATTTTCTTTCTTTGAGAAATAGAGTATATTATATTAAATGAACTGCAAAAAAGGTAAAAATCTAGAAAATTGTAGTTGTACGTATGAGGGTTGTCCAAGAAAGGGCATTTGTTGTGAATGCATTGAGCATCATAGAAAAAAGGGGGAGCTGCCGGGATGTCTTTTTTCAAAAGAAAAAGAGAGGGAGTATGACCGTTCAATAGGAAATTTTTGTAAAGGGGGAACAGCTCATTAAAATTTTATCAAAAGGGAGGGTTTTTCTTGAAAACAAAAAGAAGAGAGATTATTTTTGCAGGCGTTTGGCTTCTTTTTTGGATTTTACTTGTTCTTTATCCTCAGCCTCAAAACTTAGGGAAGAGTATCTATCGTATATACAAAATCCCTGTAAATCCTGAGGCAGAAGAGCTTTCTCTATTCTTAGAGGAGATTGAAGCTATCTCTCCGCAAATAATTGAGAAATTTGTTATTGAAAAGATTCCGTATAAACACGATTGGGTTACATATGATATGCCTTGGTATTTTCCTACAGCGGGAGAAGTCTTGGAAAAAAGAAGAGGAGATTGTAAATCAAGAATGGTGATAATGGCATCAGCTTTTGAGTATTATAATTTTCCGTACAATACCACTCTCTCTCCCTCTCATATATGGATAGATTATGAGGGAAAAAATGAGAGAAGAAATGAGAACAGGGAGGTGGCGATGTTTTCTACAGGAGACGATTTTACATTCAAATTACCAAAAATTGAGATAAGGGAGTCGATTGATTTATTCTCACAAGCATATATTAAATATATGCCGGAAGAAAAAAAGTATCTTCTTTTTACAGGCTTTATTGTATTTCTTTCCTTTACGTTTTGGAGAACAAAAAATTTTTAGAAATTATCAAAAGAGTAGAGCATCGCTCTACTCTTCTAATAAGATATGGGGAAAAAGAGAAAAATTGAATTAATGGCACCTGTTGGTGATTTTTGTATGCTAAATACTGCATGCAGGGAAGGTGCTGATGCAGTCTATTTTGGTCTTAAGAGTTTTTCGATGCGGAGCGGAAATAAAAAGCATTTTCTTTTATCGGATTTAAAAAAGATAAGAGAGACAGCCAACTCTTATCCGCAAAAAACAAAAATTTATTTGACGCTAAACAGCATCCTTTTTGATAATGAACTAATAGAAATAAAAAAGATAATAAAGAAGGCAAGTGGTTTGGTGGATGCAATTATATGTTCTGATTTTGCCGTAATAGATCTTTGTAAAAGATACAAGGTGCCTTTTATAATTTCTACTCAACTTTCGGTTTCAAACAAGAAGGCATTAATTTATTATAAAAAATTGGGAGCAAAGAGGGTTGTTCTTGCAAGAGAACTTAGTTTAAATCAAATACGAGAGATTTCTAAAGTAAGAGGAATAGAGAAAGAGGTTTTTATTCATGGAGCGATGTGTGTTGCTGTTTCTGGAAGATGCTTTACAAGCCAATTCTTATTTAATAGGTCTGCAAATAGGGGAGAGTGCTTACATCCTTGTAGGAGGAAGTATATCATAGAAGATGAGGAGCTTGGCTATAAGTTAAGACTTGAAAGAGGGACGGTTATGTCGGCAAAAGATTTGTGTGTCTTACCTTTTATGGAAGAGGTAAAAAAATTAGGCATAAGTGCAGTTAAAATAGAGGGAAGAAATAGAGACTCACGATATATAGAAAAGACGGTGAGAATTTATAGAGATGCTATAGATAATAGACTTAGTAAAGATAAGATTAAAAAATATATGGAAGAATTGGAGGATGTCTATAATAGAGGATTTTCAAGTGGATTTTATTTAGGGAAGCCCTTACCTGAGGATTTTGCTGAATTTGAAAATTCCGCAAGCAGAACTTATCGAGAATTTGTTGGTGAAGTTGTATATTTTTATCCAAAAATTAAAGTCGCTCTCTTAAGACTAAGGGGAAGAGTAGAGAGAGGAGATGAGATTGCCGTTTTCGGAGAAAAGAGCGGAGTAGAGCATCTAACTATAAAGGAGATGGAGAAAGATAAGAAGAGAGTAAGTAAAGCAAAAAAGGGCGAAGAAGTTGGTATAAAAGTTGACTTTAAGCCAAAAATTGGAGACTCTGTCTATAAGATAAAAAAAAGAAAAATAGGAGAGGTAAAGTAAGAGTATTTTTAAATTAAATTATTTGCTAAAAAATAATATTTATATATACTTAAAAAAGATGGCAAAAAAGATATTTTGTTTTGACTTTGACGGAACTATCGCAGATACGCTGCCACTTATTATTGGGACATTAAATGATGTCTTAAAGAGGAGTGGGGAAAAAGAAATTAGTGGTCTTTTTCTAAGAAAGATAAGAGAGGAGGGGATAGAGGAGGTTTTTCAGGAGATAGATGTTCCATTACACAAACTTTTTTTTCTTTATTTAAAGATAAAAAAGGAGATGAACCAGAAAGTAAGTGGTGTTAAGATGAAAGAGGAGATGTATGAGACATTGAGGGAGCTTAAAGAGAGAGATATTACTTTAGGTATCTTAACATCAAATTCAAAAGAAAATGTAAAAACCTTTTTAGAGAGCAACAATATAGATTTTTTTGATTTTATAGAGACATCGGGAATCTTTGGTAAAGCCAGAGATATTAAAAAACTAAATAAAAAAGGAGGGCTTTTTCTTTATATCGGAGATGAAGTAAGGGATATAAAGGCTGGGAAAAAGGCAGGAGTAAAGACAGTAGCTGTTCCGTGGGGACTTAGCTCAAAAAGAGCCTTACAAAAGGCAAGTCCTGACATTCTTATAGAAGAGCCTCGTGACCTCCTTTATCTTTCTTTCTAAAATTTTTGGTATATAAATGAGAAAAAAAATACTTATGTTCGGATGGGAGTTCCCGCCCTTTAATAGCGGAGGACTTGGTACTGCCTGCTTTGGATTAACTAAGGCGCTTGCAAAACAGAAGATGGAGATAATGCTCGTATTACCTAAAAAGCTGAGTGATAATCTTTCTGCAGATTTTTTAAAATTTATTTTTCCCGAAGACTCTCATATAGTAAAAGAATATAATTTCAATTCACTACTTACTCCTTATATGGGTGAAGAAAGCTACAGCTCTTCCGTTTTTGGATTTGGGGAAGATTTTGGGGGAATATATAAGAACAATATCTTTGAAGAGGTTTTTAGATATGCGGATTTTGGAAAATTTATCGCCAAAAAAGAAGAATTTGACATAATTCATGCCCATGACTGGCTATCTTTTGGTGCGGGGATAAATGCGAAAAGAATAAGCGGAAAGCCTTTCATTGCTCATGTCCATGCAACAGAATTTGATAGAGGAGGTGGGGTCGGAATTAATAAAACGGTTTATCAGATAGAAAAGAGAGGAATGGAGGAGGCAGACAGAGTGATTGCGGTTAGCAACTTTACAAAAAATATAATCGTTACTCATTATGGAATTAGTGCGGATAAGGTAGAGGTTGTTCATAATGGAATAGAATTTGTAGAGGAAGAGGGGGTGTAGAGAAATATGCATAAATTAAAGGAAGCCGGAAAGAAGATTGTCTTATTTGTAGGTCGCCTTACTTTGCAAAAGGGACCCGATTATTTTATCCGAAGTGCAAAAAAGGTCTGTGAAAGAACCGATGATGTATATTTTATAATATCCGGATCGGGAGATATGGAGTATAGCTTAATAAGAGAAGTGGCGCGACTTGGAATCTCTGATAGAGTATTTTTTACCGGATTTTTGAGAGGGGATGCCTTGAGAAAAGTTTATAAAATTTCTGATCTTTTTGTTATGCCATCTGTTTCCGAGCCATTCGGGATAACTCCACTAGAGTCGTTAGTTAACGGAACGCCTGTCCTCATATCTAATCAATCCGGAGTATCGGAAGTATTGTCACACGCGCTTAAGGTCGATTTTTGGGATATCGATGAGATGGCAAATAAGATTATTTCGGCCATAAAGTATGATTCTCTCGGCAATTGTCTTAAAGGGTGTGGTAAGGAAGAGGTTAAAAATATTACATGGGATCTTGCTGCCAAAAAGTGTATAAATTTATATAACTCTGCATAACAATATAAAAAATTTGGAAAATTTTAGATAATTTACTATAATCAATTAAGTGATAATTATATTAATTTAAAATAAAAGATGCCTTCCGTCTGTTTCTATTTTCAAGTTCATCAGCCATATCGAATAAAGAAGTTCAGCTTCTTTGATATCGGCAATGATTCTTCATATTTTAGCGAGGAAGGGGAGAACAACCTCAACAATCGATTTGTAATGGAGAAGGTTGCTCGAAAGTCTTATATTCCGACAAACAAAATTCTGCTTGATCTTCTAAAAAAACATCCCGAATTTCGTTTTACATTCTCATTTTCAGGAGTTGTATTAGAACAGATGGAAAGATATTCTCCGGAATCTCTAGAGACATTTAGAGATTTAGTCGATACAGGCAGGGTTGAAATATTGGGCGAGACATACTATCACTCACTTGCTTTTCTCTACTCAAAGGAAGAGTTTAGGAAACAAGTATTGATGCACAAGAAAAAGATAGAAGAGCTATTTTCTTTTAAGCCACGTATCTTCAGGTGTACTGAGCTTGCATATAGCAATGAGATTGCAAAGGAGGCCGAGAAGATGGGCTTTAAAGGAATACTGGGAGAAGGAGTTGATTCTGTTTTGGGATGGAGAAGCCCAAACTTCTTATACAAGGCGAAAGGTTCGAAAGTAAATCTTTTTCTAAAAAATTATCGCCTTTCTGATGATATAGCATTTCGTTTTTCTCAAAGAGAGTGGAAGAGTTATCCGCTTACTGCTGAAAAATTTGCCAGCTGGATATCCAAAATAAATGGTAGCGGGGATATTGTTAATTTATTTATGGATTATGAGACCTTTGGTGAGCATCAATGGGAAGAAACAGGGATTTTTGATTTTTTACGAGCTCTTCCGAGGGAAGTTTTAAGAAGAAGAGATAACTCTTTTTCGATGCTTTCTGAGTGTGAAAAGAAATTTCCCGTAAGAGACGAGATTGACTTTCCATACACGACATCTTGGGCTGATATGGAGCGTGATCTTTCTGCATGGATTGGAAATGATATGCAAAGAGATGCACTCTCAAAACTCTATGAATTGGAAAATGATGTTATCGCCACGGAAGATAGCAACATAATTGATTGTTGGAGAAGATTTCAGACATCCGACCAAGTCTATTATATGAGCACAAAAGGAATGGGGGATGGAACCGTTCATGGATATTTTAGCCCCTACAACACTCCATATGATGCTTTTATCTCTTTTATAAATGCCTTAAATGATTTTAAATTAAAATTAAAAGCAATAAATAAAAATAATTATGCTAAAAGATATTAGTCCAAAATGTGATAAATTATTTGAGGTCTCCTTTGAGGTCTGTAATCGTGTAGGGGGTATATATAGAGTTCTTGAATCAAAGGCAGAAAAGATGATGCATCACTATGGAGAAAACTATTTTTTAATAGGGCCGTACTATAAAGACAAGGCAAGAGGAGAGTTTCGGGAAGAAGCGGCTCCGTCAGAGATAAGAAGAGTATTTGAAAGCTTGGAAAAAGATGGAATTAGGTGTCATTACGGAAGGTGGCTTGTCAAAGGTAAGCCGATAACAATTCTTATCGAATTTAGCGATTATTTTTATAAAGTTGATGAGATTAAGAAAGAGCTTTGGGATAACTTTGGAGTTGATTCGCTAAATACGGGATATGATTATAATGAGCCGACTTGCTGGTCTTATGCGACTGGCAGGCTTATTAGAGAACTTGCTACACAATATGAGGGCAAAAGAATTGTGGCACATTTTCATGAATGGCTCTCCGGATCCGGACTATTATATTTAAAGAAAAATGAACCGAGAGTAAAAACGGTATTTACAACTCATGCAACGAGCCTTGGAAGAACGCTTGCTTTTCATAGTATCAATTTTTATAACAAGATAGATGATATTGACTCAGAGGTGGAGGCAAAAAAGTATGGAGTCTATCCAAAGCACTCAATAGAGAAAGCATCGGCAAGAGAGGCAAATATATTTACAACAGTTAGTGAGATAACAGGAATAGAGGCAGAAAAATTTTTAGGGAGAAAGCCGGACTATATACTCCCAAATGGACTTGATATTGAAAAATTCTTAAGCTTTGAAGATATTGTTGTGAAGCATCGTTTGCAACGAAAAAGACTTAGAGACTTTGTTGCATCTTATTTTTTTCCATATTATACCTTTGATATTGAAGAGACACTTTTTTACTTTATTATTGGAAGAAATGAGCTAAGAGCAAAGGGAATAGATGTCTTTATTGATTCTCTTGGTAAGATGAACAAGAAGATGAAAGAAGAGGGTGATAAAAAGACAGTAGTTGCATTTCTCTTTATTCCTGCCGATGTAAGGGGAGTAAATCCGGGATTACTGGAAAATGTAGAATATTTTCGTGATTTGCAGGAATCTGTTGATTCAACTCTTCCCGATATAGAAGAGCGAGTCCTATATCACATCTTATCTGGAAAAGAACTAACCAAAGAAAATCTAATTAGCGAAGACTATATCTTTGAAATAGAAAAAAAACTTCACCGTATGCAAAAAAAAGGAGAGAGTCCTTCGCTTTCAACGCATCATTTAAATTCTCTTTATGATGAAATTATTAATCATTTGAAAAAGGCAGATTTATTAAATAGAGAAGAAGATAGAGTTAAGATAATTTATTATCCTATTTATCTCACAGGGCACGATGTGCTCTCTAATTTAAGTTACGAAGAGGCTCTTGAGGCTTGTCATTTGGGAGTTTTTCCAAGTTTTTATGAACCGTGGGGCTATACACCGCTTGAAGCGGCAGCACTGGGTGTATCTTCTGTTACGACAGACTTAGCCGGGTTTGGAAGGTTTCGCAAGAATTTAGAGACGAGGAGCGATAGGCCCGGAATATATATTTTGGAGAGAGAGAAAAAAAATGACGATGAGATTATAGAAGACCTGTATGGTTTCTTGTATGAATTTATGAAGACAGGAAGAAGAGAGAGGGTAGAAAATAAGATTGAAGCAAGAAAGATAGCTGCTAATGCTGATTGGAGAAGCTTTGTTCTTCACTACATAGAGGCACATAATGCAACACAAGAAGAATAATGTATAAGATTACTCATTTTACAGAAGATAAAAAAGAGGAGTTTGTCTCCAAAGAGGGTGTCGGCTTTATGCTTGCCAACAAAATTGGAAGCTATTTTTGGAATAGTGACAACATTGCAAAGAGCCGATATAGTGGATGGTTTTGCAATCTTAATGGAAAATTTTTTAGGGTAATTGAGGCTATAGAGCCTAAGGATTCCGGAAATGTAAAAGAGGTAAAAAATAATTTCACCAATATTTTTAGGGAACGTGAAAAGATAAAAGAGAATTTCTTTCTCTCTCCCTTTTCAAATATTTTAGTCTATGAAGTTGATAGAAGTATAGAATTAAATTTATATCTTGATCTTAGAGAGTCTTATTCAGAGGAAGAGACGATTGATTACGATACAGAGAAGATAGATGAGGAAATTCTATTAATAAAATTTATAAACGGGATCTATTTGGCAATCAAGTGTAAGAACTGGAAAGATATAAGAGAAAAAGAGCAAAGACACTATCTTTTTGATCAAAACAGGAATTCACCCCCCTTTCGTAGAAATGTCTACAAAGGAATTTCTCTTTCCGGTAAAAAATTTGTTTATGCGGTTTCTGAAGATAGAGAAGAGGCGATTACCAATGCAAGGAGGCCAATTATGAAGAGAAAGGTAACCTCTAAGGATGATATTGATATATTATCTGCCAAAACATCACTTTCCAATCTTATTGATTATAATTTTTCCGGTCTATATGCTGGATTCCCATGGTTTTTTCATTTTTGGCCTCGTGATGAAGCAATTTCATTAAAATCAGTTATCGCTATTGATAAAAAAAAGGCAAAGAGAATCTTTTTTCGCTTACTTGAAGATGGTCTAAAAAAAGGTCCGGGAGGAGTTATAAATATTGATGCAATTGGATGGACATTTAAGCGCGCGGATGATATTTTTGATATCACGAGCAGAGATGAAAATAAATTGATAGAACAAAGCCTGAAGAGACACATTGAGGAGCTTTTATGGAACTATACACGAGACGAACTTGCTGTTAATAAGCCAAATGAGACTTGGATGGATAGTATAGAAAGAAGTGGTGCAAGGATAGAGATTCAAGCTATGCGTCTTAACATGTATCGACTGGCATCTCTTTTTGGTAAATCGATAAAAGAGAGAAAATTTTATGAAAAGATGGAACACAGCATGCGAAGAAAAGTCTACGATATCTTTTTTGACGGAGAAAATCTTTATGATGGCTACTATCCTAGTAGAAATTTTTTGGAAAAAGAGATTCGTCCCAATATATTTATCGCTCACTATATTTATCCGGACTTACTGAGCAAAAAAGAGTGGATAAGAGTTTTTGATAATGCACTTAATTTGCTATGGCTTTCTTGGGGAGGACTTTCTACGGTTGATAAGAATAGTGATAATTTTTATAAAAACCATACAGGCGAGGAGCCTAGGAGCTATCATCAAGGAGACAGCTGGTTTTTTGTAAATAATTTAGCCGCAATCTCTCTCTATAGAGTGGAAAAGAGAAGATATTTAGATTATATAAAGAAGATTATGAGTGCCAGCAGGGAAGAAATGTTGTGGAAAGGTACGATTTCTTCACATGGTGAGGTCAGCTCTGCAGAAGAACTCAAAAGTGAAGGGTGCATTAACCAAGCATGGAGCAATGCGACTTATTTGGAAGCGAGAAAAGAGATAAGATATTAATTCTTACTTTATATTGCTTCTAATAATTCTTTAATTATCCTCATCTCTTCTGTATTTAGATCCTCTTTTGTAATTTGTTGAGAAACATATAGTGCCGTAAGAGGCTTTTTCTCTCTTTTTTTGTATTTGACCGGATAGATCTGCTCTAAATCATTTTCCAATATAAATATCTCTTCTTCTTTGAGCCTTTTAATTTTTTCTTGAAGACTCGTTTTTTTGTTAAATTTTGGAAATTTTTTAATCTTTTGAAGAGAAGAGGAGTTAATTGCGTCGTTATCGAGCATTATTTAGTGAGGAATATTAAAGACTTCACAGATAGTTGCATAGAGATCAACAGAGCCTTTTCCGCTTGTATAAACAACCTTGATGTCTTTATCATTTTTATAAAACTTATTTATCATTTCTCGCATAAAGATGGCGTCAGAAACACCTTCAACAAGAAGAACTTTATCTGCAAAAAGAATACCGGAGTTTTCGTCATTTATCTCTTGAACCAGTCTATTTAAATCAATATTTTTTGTATTAAACCCATAAACCGCAGTGCTCTTATTTTTATTTCTTGTAATTCTCCATATAAATGGAAGGTATCTTGCCTGAACAAAGGTTGGATGGTGTGTGGTTAGGAATATCTGTTTTTTTAAGCTGCCTTTTTCCAGTATCTGTAAAAATCTTTTGATTACTGAAGGATGAAGATGTGTTTCGGGTTCATCTATCAGTATTACTCTGTACTGAGGGTGAAAGAGATAAAAAAGGATAACAAAAAGCCTCTTAAATCCCTCGCCCATTCTTTTCATTGAACGGCTCTTTTCATCAGCAAGAATATTTAATAAAAAAAGTTCTTCGGTTATCTCTACTTCTTTGAAGTACTTTTCGAGCGTCGAAGAAAACATCTTGTATTCATGAGGATGATTCTCCTTAAAGATATTTATCCTTTTTGCCACAAGAGGGTAATCTATCGTGTCGTTAATTCGAACAAATGACTTTTCTGCTTTTGAAAAGATAGAGTCTTTTTCTTCACTCTCTCCATAACGAATCTTATGCCTTTTTCCTTCTATATTTAATGTAATCTGTATATCGGTATCTCTGTCAAAAAATCTTTCTGTTTCGAGGTCTTTATCAAAAAAAAGGTTAATTGCATCAAGTATATTTGTTTTTCCGGCATTATTGGGGCCAACAAGAATATGAAAGCCAAAAAGATCGCGAAGATAAATCGGATCTTTAATGCTCTTATAGTGATTTATGATAATTTCTTCTATATGCATAACTGGGATGATTATATATAATTTGTAAAAAAAGAAAAGAGAGAGGCATTAAAATTTATTTTTCCTCTTGCATAATTTCTATAATTCATTATACTTATTTCAGGTAAAAAAGGTCGAGTTAAAAAAATAAAACTGACATGGATACCAAAAAAATACTAATTGTAATTGCGATAATTTTAGCAATTGTTGTTGTTGTTGCAGCCTTTTCCCTAATGGGAACAGATGATCCGGTTGATCCCTTTCCTCCAGTTGATGATGATGAGTTAATTGATGACGAAGATAGGTTTGATTTTGATTTTGATGACGACCCTATGTTTGACATAGATGATGAAGATGAACTAGAGGAGGAAGATGAAGAAGACCTAGAGGATGAAGAAGAAGACGAGGACGAAGAGCTTATGGAATAACAAGCCTTTATTAGAAGAAAAAAGAGAGAGTTCGAAAATGATCTCTCTCTTTTTGATTTATGATGGAAAAATTGTTTTTAGTAATGTAATAATATTGACTAGATTATCTATCTGTGATAGTTTTTACTTACCAAGATTGTGATCTTAAATGAATATAAAGATTAAATTAGTAATAATATTTGCGATATTTTCTGCTGTTGTGCTTGGCACACTGGGGCTTATCTATGTAACCGAAGAGCTTTTTCCTCGTGAAGAAGTACCGACAATAAGAGAGGGAGAGATTATCGCTGAAAATTGGATTAAAAACCTTTCACAGAGCTATCCTTTCTATGGAAAAGGGTTACAGATTATAGAAAGAGAAGAGATTGGCTTGGGTGAATATAGATTTGTATTTACTTTTACTACCGATAGTCCGGAATATGGAACAAGAGAGAGTGAAATTGTTATAAAGACAGATGATATAGAGGTTGTATATGCGGTTACTGATGGAGTTTTTGATGAGATAGAAAATCAATATATTGACAAGCAGACCACCGCCACTCTCTATTTCTATATTAGAGAAGATGATGAAGATAGACTAAAAGAAGTAGAAAGAGCAGTTTTGGATGAACCGGGGAAAGAGAGAGAGGTGCTGGAAATGCTCTTTGAAGGCCCTAATGAAAAAGAGAGAGAAGATGGCCTTTTTAGTTTAATTGACAATCTAGAGATATTTTCATTTAGAGTTGAGGGAGAGATAGCTTATATCGAACTAGATATAGATTGGGATAGCGTTAGAGAAGAGGCACAAAATCAGATTAAGAAGACGCTAACTCAGTTTAACAGTATTGCTGAAGTTAGAGAAAGCAAAAAAGAGAGAGCTGTTACTGTCGTAGTTGAGGGGGTTCCGGAAGATTTTTTCTTTGAAAGAGAGCTAAAAGAAGGAATGGAAGGAGAGGATGTAAAGTATCTAGAGATGATTTTAAATGCTGACCCTGATACGATGATTGCCGAAACAGGACCCGGTTCTCCGGGTGAAGAGGCTGGTGTCTTTAGCGGTGCTGTTACTAACGCGGTAATGATTTTTCAGAGAAAGTATGATTCAGAGATACTGGAGCCTGCCGGATTAATACTTAGTTCCGGCGTTGTGGATGAATATACGAGAGATAAGCTTAACGCTATATTAGAAGAAAATAGATGGGAATAAAGAGTTTTATCAAAAGGTCGGATTATTCAAAAAGTAGTAATTTTTATGAATAAATTAATAATAGTAATCGGTATCTTTGTTGTTGTTGCCTTAGTCGGATTTTTTATCTCTACAATGACTTTACCCGAGGATGTAGTAGAGGAGGAACAGGAAGAAATGGTTGATATTGCAAAGAATTGGATTTATGAAAATTCAGGCACATTTATTGCCAGAGGAGGTGAGAATTTGGAACATGTCCGAACAACAAAAGTTGATGATGAGAAATATGAAATCACATTAACTTTTACTGCAAGATTTGCCGGATATGGGGAGATGGATGAAGATGAGATGGCAGCTCAAGTAATAACCGACCATACTGTTGTTGTTGTGATAGAGGAAGGAAGGGTTATTAGTGTTGTTCTCAACGAAGAGTTTGCAGAGATGGAGGAAGACTCAACAGATGTAATAGATGAAGAAGAGAGAGAAGAAGAAACCATTTCTTTTAATCTTTACTTCTTTGCAGTAGAAGACGGAGTAGAAGAGATAACCATGGTTGAAAGAACTGTTCCGCATACATTGGAAGTCGCCAGAGAGGCTCTTCTTGAGTTGCTAAATGGGCCAAATTTAGAAGAAAAGGAGGAGGGCTTGGGAACATCTCTTGAAGGAGTTACATTGAATTCCGTTGTCATTGAAGATAAGATAGCCTATGCAGACTTTTGTGAAGAACTTAATCTTCTTTCCGGATCTGCTACCGTTACAATGGCACGAGATCAAATTGAGCAGACCCTTTTGCAGTTTGAAACAATAGACGATGTTGTTATTTCCGTAAATGGAGAAACGGAGGATGTCTTGCAGCCCTAATGACAGCAAAGAAAAAATAAAACAGCGGCATTAACTGCCGCTGTTTTTTTATTTGTCTTTTTTATCTATATAAACTAAAATGGGAAAAAAGATATTGGATAATTCTTATGAAGAATTTTATAGACTTTAAAGAAGTCTTAAAGATAATTGCAACAGCTGTTTCACGAGGAGAAACGGTAGAGATATATTATCCTAAAACGGAAAAATCACCGGCTTTATGGAGGGAAGTTATTCCGGAAAGTCTTACCACCGATATTCCTCCTCAGGGAGAAGTTCTTATTTACAAAAAAGATCGTATGAGTCCGGGACATATTTTTAATGCATATGACATTAATTCTAAGGATAATAAGATAAGATCCTTTATTATTGGAAAAATAAGGCTTGCACGCCTTACCGGAAATAAGATAAAAAAATAGATAAAAAAGATAAAATGGACAACTATTATAAGACAATAATTGAGAAAATTAATGATGGAGTTGTAATGATTAAAAATGGTAAGATTGTTTATGCGAATGTGTATGCTGAAAAGTCATTGGGGTATAATTCAGGTGATATTGTTGATTCAAATTTCCTTGAATTTGTTGATAGCAGGAGCAAGAAAGAGGTTGCAGAGAATTATAAGAAGACTATTGCCGGAGAAGAAACATATACCTATGAAGCAGAGCTTATCAAGAAGGATGGCTCGTTGATGCCTACGGAAATTCATGCTCAGCTAGTGAGCTATAATGGAGAAAGTGTTGTAGCCGCCATTATAAGAAATATTGAAGCTAGAAAGAAGGCAGAAGAGATCTTTCACCTACAAGAAGAGAGATTTTTTGCTGTTACAGAAAATACGCCGGACATTATTGCACGTTTTGATGAAGAGTGCCGATATGTCTATGTAAATAGATCTGCTGAAAAAGAATTTGGAATACCAAAAAAAGACTTTTTTTGGAAAAATGACAAAGATCTTGGAATAGAAAACAAAAGATCGGCGGCATTTAGGGAGGCAATCTTATCCGTCTTTAAGACAAAACAAAAGAAGACCTTTTATAGTGAAGTTGAAGATAGTGGAGAAAAAAAATATTATTACACCTTTCTTATTCCTGAGTTTTTTAAGGATGGAACTGTTAATTCTGTATTAAGCATAACAAGAGATATTACGGAGATAAGCGAAATAGACAAGATAAAAGCTGAATTTATATCTATTACCACCCATCAACTTCGTTCACCTCTTTCTATTATAAGCTGGTGTTCTAAATCTCTTCTAAGAGGAGACGCTGGTGAAGTAAAGAGAGAGCAGGAAGATTATTTAGAGAAGATCTATTCTTCAACGCGTGAACTAATTAAGATAACTGATTCTTTTTTGAATACGACGATGTTTGATCTAGACATGTTTGTTTTTGATTTTTCTGACATTGATATAATTGATATTTCCAAAAAGATGGTAGAAGAGTTTTCAAGCAAACTTGAAAAAAGAAAGCTTAATACAAATTTCATTGATTTTAGCAATGGATTAATCATTAAGACAGATCCTCGAATTCTAAAGATCATTTTACGCGGATTAATTTCTAACGCGATAGAATATACCGGAGATGAAGGAAACATAGACTTCTTGATAAAAAAAGAAGATGATAGGAAGATGATAATGGAGATAGGTGATGACGGCTGTGGTATCTCCAAAGAAGATCAGAAAAAGATATTTAAAAAGTTTTATCGTGCAGAGAATGCAAAAAATTTAAAGGCACATGGAACAGG
>PWII01000036.1 GCA_003561025.1 Candidatus Nealsoniibacteriota bacterium | reverse complement strand
TTTTTTAGAATGACAAAAAAAGCGCCTCAGAATGACGATAGAAAGAGTTTTTTAGAATGACAAAAAAAGCGCCTCAGAATGACGATAGAAAGAGTTTTTTAGAATGACAAAGAGCTTGAAGAGATTCTTCGGCTACGCCTCAGAATGACAAAAAAAGCGCCTCAGAATGACAAAAGAAAGAGTGTCTCTAAATAACAAAAAAACTCGCTTACCTTCTAGATGATTTGGCCGATATTCTTTTAGTCAGACTTTAGATGATTTGCTATTTTGCTCTTTTAATTTGGCTCTCTTTTAGCTATAATGTAGCCTACTTGTCCCCGTAGCTCAATGGATAGAGCGCGGCCCTGCGGAGGCCGAGATCGAAGTTCGAATCTTCGCGGGGACACATATTAAAAATACTTTTATGAATTTTAGTAGTTCTATTGCTAATCTCCAAGGAGTGGGCCCTTCTTATCAGGAAAGGCTTAAAAAATTGGGAATAAGCACCGTAGGCGACCTTCTCTATTTTTTTCCTTCTAAGTATGAAGATTTTTCTAAAATATCTCCCATTTCTTCTATTTTTACTAAAAAAAGATACACGGTTAGAGGAATAATAGAAGATATTGATTTAGATAAAACCCCTCAAAAAAGAATCTCCTATACAAAGATAACATTAAGAGATGATACCGGTGAAATAGATGCCGTATTTTTTAATCAACCCTATCTCGCACGTTCATTTAAGGAGGGAGAGGCGATATTTATTTCCGGCGAAACACAATTCTCAAAAGAAGGGCTTCAATTTATCAACCCTACCTACGAAAAGATTGACTCGCCTTCATTATCTCATACGGGAAGAATTGTTCCTTTTTATCCACAAACAGAAGGAGTTTCTTCTAAGTGGCTCCGCTATATTATTAAGACCACGCTCGAAAACAGAAACTTATCTATAAAAGAAACGCTGCCTCAAAAGATAATAGAAGAAAAAGAGCTTTACTCTCTTAAGGAAGCACTTTTGCAGATACATTTTCCAAAAGATAATGCTTCTTTAAATAAGGCTCACTTTAGATTCTCTTTTGAAAGAATCTTTATTCTCCAACTTCTTCTTTTACAGAAAAAAGAGAAAATAAGAAGAGAAAAGGGTGTGTCTATTGATACGGATATCGAAAAAGTTAAAGAGCTTGTCTCCGAACTTCCTTACAAGTTAACCGATGCACAAAAGAAGTCAATTTGGCAGATAATAAAGGATATGGAAAAAAATTTCCCCATGAACAGGCTTTTAGAGGGAGACGTCGGCTCGGGAAAAACGGTTGTGGCGATAATTTCTGCCCTTGTTGTAATAAAGGCAGGATATCAAGTAGCTTTTATGGCACCAACAGAGGTGCTTTCCAGGCAACACTTTGACGAAGCAGCAAAGCTTCTTTGGAAATTTAAGATAGACGTCGGTCTTCTTACAGGTAAAAAGGATTTATGGCGATCAAAAAAATTAAAAGGGGACACCGTGCCGATATCTCGCTTGAAATTGATAGAAAAGGCAAAAGAAGGGTCTATTGAAATCTTAATAGGCACTCATGCTTTAATTCAAGAAACTGTAAAATTTAAAAATCTTGCTCTAGTTGTTGTTGACGAGCAGCATCGTTTTGGAGTAGAGCAGAGAGCTAAACTCTGTCTTAAGAAAGGAGCAAAGATTCCTCACCTTCTCTCTATGACAGCCACTCCAATTCCTCGAACACTCGCTCTTACAATGTATGGAGACTTGTCTCTTTCTGTTATTGATGAAATGCCAAAAGAGAGAAAAAAGATAATTACTAAAATTATTACTGCAAAGAAGAGGTCTTCTGCATACTCCTTTATAAAGGAAGAGATTAAAAAAGGACGCCAAATATTTTTTATCTGTCCCCGAATTGAAGAATCAGTAAAGGAAAAAGAAAACTCCCCTTGGGCGGGACTAAAGTCGGTAGAAGAAGAGACAGAAACTTTAACAAAGGATATTTTTCCGGAATTTAGAGTAGAGATGCTTCATGGAAGGATGAAATCTACAGAAAAAGAGAAGATAATGAAAAGCTTTAAAAATAAAAAAATAGATATTCTCGTTTCTACTTCTGTTATAGAGGTCGGTATCGATATAAAAAATGCGAGTGTGATTGTTATCGAAGGAGCAGAGATGTTTGGCCTTGCTCAGCTTCATCAATTTAGAGGAAGAGTCGGAAGAGGCGAGTTTCAGTCATATTGCTTTCTTTTTACAAATTCTAAAAGTGAAAAGACGAGAAAAAGGCTTTCTGCTCTTCTCTCCTCAAAAAACGGTTTTGAGCTTGCAGAAAAAGATTTGGAGATACGAGGTCCGGGCGATTTTTTTGGAAAGAGACAATGGGGCCTTCCCGACTTTACAATGGATGCCTTAAAAAATAGAGAGCTTGTTGAAGAGATAAGAAATTACGCAAAAGAGATTGTAGTTAAAAAATCTCTCCTAAAAAAAGACTCTCTACTGCAAAAAAGGATAAATGTGTTGGGGCAAAAACTACACCTAGAGTAGGGGAGCTTAAAAATCTATCTCTTTAGAGTAGGGGCAGGTTCGAATCTCTTTTTTTTGTCTAGAAAATAAAAAGCGTCCTCTTATCTCTAAAAAGACGCTAATTGTGACCCCAAGGGGATTCGAACGTCAATTCTTTCCCTAAAAACCCTCGGTTTTTAGTATTTTCCTACACGGGGAAAATTAGGAATCTTCCCCGACCCCCTTTAAGGTTCGAATCTCTTTTTTTTGTCTAGAAAATAAAAAGCGTCCTCTTATCTCTAAAAAGACGCTAATTGTGACCCCAAGGGGATTCGAACCCCTGTTACTAGGATGAAAACCTAGCGTCCTAGGCCAGACTAGACGATGGGGCCTTTTTCTTTTCTTTAAATATCACTTGTTATAAAGAAGAGACGATGTATAATTACAGAGGGAATTTTAATATAAAATTTAAAAAAAATCAAATCGTTTCTTTTTTTCTTTTCTTATGATTGTACTAGCTATAGAAACTTCTTGTGACGACACAGGGATAGCGATAATAAAAAGAGAGAGTAGCGGTGCTCTAAAAAAGCTATCTTCCGTCCTTTCTTCTCAAGACAAAATTCATTCAAAGTGGGGCGGAGTTTACCCTTTTGAGGCAAAAAGGGAGCACCAAAAAAATCTTATTCCTTCTCTTTATAAAGCGTTAAAAGACGCCTCCCTTTTAATCAAAGAAGAGACAACTATTCCTTTAAGTGCTGAAGAAGCTTTAGAAAAAGACCCTCTTTTGCTAAAAAAAGTTAAAAGTTTTTTTAAAAAAAATAGGATAAAAAAGATAGATGCTATTGCGGTAACTGTTGGTCCCGGCCTTGAGCCTTGCCTTTATACGGGAGTAAATTTTGCAAAAGCTCTTTCCCTTATTTTAAAAGTACCAATTATTCCAGTAAATCATATTAAGGCACATATCTTCTCTTTTTTATATGAAAAAAGAGAAGTATCTTTTCCGGCATTAGCTCTTGTTGTAAGTGGCGGTCACACCGAACTTATATTGATAAAATCTTTTTCTTCTTATGAGTTGATAGGAAAGACTCGCGATGACGCAGCAGGGGAGTGCTTTGATAAGACAGCACGAATTCTTGGCTTTTCTTATCCGGGAGGGCCACAAATATCTATTGCCGCAAATAAGTTTAGGCCATCTAATCCATTCAAGATTAATTTACCAAGACCGATGATCTATTCTAATAACTACGATTTTAGCTTTTCCGGGCTAAAGACGGCTGTCTTATATGAATTTCAAAAACAAAAAGAAAAAACCAGAAAGGATGAGAGATATATTGTTGCAATGGCAAAAGAGATAGAAGATGCGATAGCCGATGTTCTTGTTTTTAAATTAAAAAAAGCGATAAAAGAATTTAAAATTAAGACAGTTATCTTGGGTGGTGGAGTTACTGCAAATAAAAAATTAAGAGAGAAAACAGAAGCTCTTCAAAAGAGCTTTTTAAATATAACTATTATAATCCCCCCTCCTTCTCTTTCTACCGATAATGCCGAGATGATTGCAGCTGCATCCTTTATGGAAGAAAAGAGAGGACTAGATAATATAACCGTTTCTCCAAACTTAAAAATATATAATAATTGTGATAAGGTAAAATAAAATAAAGCTCTACAATATGACACATCTACTTCTTCTTTTATTTGCTATTTTGCCGGGACTGTTGTGGCTCTTATATTACCTTCGAAAAGATAAGCATCCTGAACCAAAAAAACTGATTGTTCTTGTCTTTTTTATTGGAGCTCTTTTTGCTATTTTTGGCTACTTCTTCCAACAATATCTCTCTTCCCTTTTCTCTCTACTTGAA
>PWII01000061.1 GCA_003561025.1 Candidatus Nealsoniibacteriota bacterium | reverse complement strand
TCTTGAGGATTTCTTTCAAAAAAATCTATTAGCTGTTCGGATACCAATGAATCTGTAACTATTCTTACTTCCGGATTCCCAAGCTTTGCCTTTGTCTGTCCTTCAAATTGAGGTTCTCTTAATTTAACCGAGATAACACTCGTAAGTCCTTCTCGTATATCTTCGCCTTTTAGATTTTCCTCGGACTCCTTTAAAAAACCTTCTCTCTTTGCGTAATTATTAATCGTCTTTGTAAGTGCTGCACGAAATCCTGTTAGGTGAGATCCTCCCTCTTTTGTATTAATATTGTTAGCAAAGCTCTCTTCATAAATCTCATACTCCTTAGAATAACGAAAAGCTGCTTCAATAATTATCTCTTCTTTTTCTCCGGTGCAATAGAAGACATTATCGTGAATTGGTTCTATTCCGCGAGAGAGAAATTTTACATAAGAAGATATTCCCCCCTCAAAATAGAAAGAGTGTCTCTTTTCTATCTCTTCTCTCTTATCCGCAAACTCTATCTTTATTCCTTTTGTTAAATACGCCTGTTGCCTTAGGTGGCTAAGTATCTTTTTAGAGCTAAACGAAACCTCTTTAAATATCTGCGTATCGGGCTGAAAAATTATTGTTGTTCCTGTTCTATTTGTTTTATCGCCTTTCTTTAAATTTCCAATCGGTACGCCTCGCTTATATTCTTGATGATACTTATAACCTCCCCTTGATATCTCTACTCTCATCCATTCCGAAAGCGCACAAACAACAGATATACCGACTCCATGAAGTCCTCCTGATACCTGATAAGCTTTACTTCCAAATTTTGCTCCCGCATGAAGAGTTGTCATTACAGTTTCAACCGCGGGGCGTCCTGTCTCTTTATGCTTATCAACGGGAATACCTCTCCCATCATCACTAACCTCAACTTTGCTATCAGTGTGCAAAACAACCTTTCCTTTATTTCCATAGCCTCCCATAAACTCATCAATAAAGTTGTCCACACATTCCCAGACAAGATGGTGTAATCCTTCTTTGTCGGTAGATCCTATATACATTCCCGGTCTCTTTCTTACCGGATCAAGACCCTTTAATACACTTATATCACTTGCATTATATTCAGATTTTTTAGCCATAATATTATTTTTTTCTTACTTTCCACTCTGGATATTCTTCCAAAGTGCTAATTATTTTATCTTGTAATTTATTTACCGCTTCTCCGGAAAGCGTTCCTTTCTCGTCTCTAAAGTATAGACGAAAAGTAAAATTCTTTTTGCCCTCTCCTATCTCCTTTCCTCTATAAAGATCAAAAAGATTAATCTCTTCAAGTGTTTTCCCTCCTCCACTTTTTATCTTCTTTTCAACTTCAATATATTGAATCTCTTCCGGAACAACAATAGAAATGTCCCTTATAACCGCCGGAAATCTTGAAATCTGTTTATACTCTTTAACCTCTTTATAAAACTTGATAAGTTTTTCAAAGTCAAAATTAGCAACAACAACATCACATTCAATCTTCTTTTTATTCTTTATCTCTTTTAATATAGGTCCAAAGGTTCCAATTTTTTCACCATTTACCAGTATATCTACTGCTGGAGACCCGATAATATTATCACTTTTTTTAGAGTTTGCATATACAGGCTCTTCCAATAATAATTCTTTTAAAAATAGATCGATCTTCCCCTTTATCTGATAAAAATTATCAGCAGAAGAGGCTATGGAGAGCATCTTCTTTTCTCTCATATTATGAGAATCGACGTCATTAAAAAATATTTTTCCGATTTCAAAAAAATTGATTTTGCTAAAATTTTTCTCATTTTCTTTTACATTTTTCAGTAGTCCGGGAAAAAGTGAAGGTCTCAAATACTTAAATTCTAAACTAACAGGCTTTTCCACCTCTATCAGGCTATGCTTATTAAAAAAAGAGCTTTCACTATTATTGATAAAGGAGTAGTTGTAGGTTTCTGTAAAGCCAAAACCTTGCCAAATATCTCTACACTTTTTTTCTGCTACCACTTCTCTATTTTCAAGAACCGGAATAATCGAATCTTTCGGCTCTATCGCTTCTATATTGTCGTATCCATAAATTCTACCAATCTCCTCTATGATGTCTTCTTTTGTTTCTATATCAACACGAAAAAATGGAACTTCTATAAAAAAGAGAGAGTCTTTCCTTTTAAATCTAAATTCAAGTCCTCTTAATATCTTCTCTATCTCCTTTAGGGGTATGTCTACTCCTAACAAATCTCTCGCATCTTGAGCATCAAAATCTATCTTTTTTATCTCCTCCTTTTCTTTATAGTAATCAATTGATCCACTCAAAACCCTCCCTCCTGCAATACTATTTATGAGGCAAATCGCCCTATTTAATGCTACTTCAGCCAGCTTGGCAGACATCCCATGCTCAAACCTAAGAGAAGCGTCTGTTCTAAGCGCTAATCTTCTTGAACCCTTTCTTATTGTTACCGGATCAAAGTTTGCCGCTTCCAAATAGACTCTATTTGTCCCCTTATCAATCTCAGCCACAACACCACCTTTAATACCGGCAATTCCGATTGAAGATTGATTATCTGCTATAACGAGGATATCTTCATCTAATTCAATTCTTTTTTCATCAAGGGTTACTATCTTCTCTCTCTTTTTTGCATAACGAACACTTATCGTATCACCCTGCAATTTATCTGCGTCAAAAGCGTGAAGAGGTTGTCCCGTCTCAAGCATCACATAGTTTGTGATATCTACAATATTATTTATCGGCTTAATCCCACAGCTTTTTAGTCTTTTCTGAATATAGAGAGGAGACTTCTTAATCCTTACTCCCTCTACTCCGGCAAGAAGATATCGGCGACAGCCATCTCTTACATCAATACTCACTTCATCACAAAGAGCCTTAGAGCTTTCTTTCTTTTTTGACATTTTTGGTAATTCATATTTCAATCCCGTAATTGCACTTATCTCTCTTGCAATACCGATATGCGAAAAGCAATCTCCCGCCCTGCTGGATAATATATCTATATCTAAAACAGTATCTTTACCCATTTTTTTTAAATCTTCAACTTCAAAAAAACGCATCATTAAAAGATCTGCTAACTTTTCCGGTGAAGGAAGCTTTGATTTAAAAAAGGATTGTAAAAAATTATATGAAAATTTCATGATTATAAGATTATCATTCTAAAACTGTTTTAAAAATCTAAGATCTCCACCATAAAAGAGGCGAATATCGTCAATCTTGTGCTCTATCATCGCAATCCGGTCAATCCCCATTCCAAACGCAAATCCGGTAAATTTTGTAGGGTCTACTTTTGCACTTTCTAAAACATTAGGATGTACCATGCCCGCACCAACAATCTCTATCCATCCTGTCTGCTTACAAACTGAGCATCCTCTCTTATTGCAAATTGTACAACTTACATCAACCTCAAAAGAGGGCTCTGTGAAGGGAAAAAAAGATGGCCTTAACCTAATTTCGATATTACTATCAAAAAGTTGCCTAAAAAAATATCCGATTACTGCCTTAAAGTTTGCAACAGATATCTTCTTCCCCACCATAAGGCCCTCTATCTGATAAAAATTTATCTCATGGGAACTGTCTGTAGCCTCATTTCTAAAAACTCTTCCCGGAACAATGATTCTAAGTGGTGGTTTTCTCTTTTCCATATACCTTACCTGAACCGGCGATGTATGTGTCCTCATAAGTAATTTTTCTTTTGATGAAAGCTTTTCTCGATTTTTTTGTTTAATAAAGAGAGTGTCTTGCATCTCTCTTACAGGATGATCTTGCTTAAAGTTTAATGCGTCAAAATTATACCATTCACTTTCCAGTTCCGGACCATCAATAATTGAAAAGCCACAATTTGCAAAAATTCTTTTACATCTTTCTTGAAGGCTTGTTAGAGGGTGAATACTACCTCTTTTTACACTTTCTCCGGGAAGAGTAACATCAATCATCTCTTCTCTTTCTTCTCTCTTTTTTTCACCACCATCATTCATCTTTTCTAAGATAAATTGCTTTAAGTTATTAGCATCTTTCCCGATAGTTGCTCTTTTTGGACCGGATATATTTTTGAGCAAAACAAAGACAGAAGATAGCTCATCTTCTATATATTTTTTACAAATTTTCTTTTTCTCGTTATCGCTTTTTGCTCCTTTTAGTTCTTGAGAAAATCTATCTTTAATCTTACCTATGTTTATCTCTTTCATAACTTAATTTTAGCTTAAATATAGGATAAAATCAAATGGGGATAAATATAAAAAACCTGAGAAAACTTTTCCCAGGCCTTGATGATATACACAAGATATATCTATTTTTATTCTTCAAAAAGCTCCAGTATTCTCTCCCTGACACGCTCAGGCTTCATCTCGGGAGGAATAGCGATTAATGGCACCCCCGGATGCTTCATTTTAAAATTATTCCATGCGTTCATTCTCATGGATATAGTTATATTAAATGAAGCTCTCTTGTGTTTTCCGTTTCTCTGGCGCCACACCGTAAAGTCCTTCCCTTCTCTATCTGCAATGCTGTGCGGCGCGTGTGCACTAAATCCATC
>PWII01000018.1 GCA_003561025.1 Candidatus Nealsoniibacteriota bacterium | reverse complement strand
TTCAATTCCGAGAGAGCCGGAACTATCTTCTGTGCCGGTAGCAATACCAACACTCAAGGCAAACAAAAAAATCAGAAAAATAGATAATATGATTACTCTCTTCATATATTTTTATTTTACACACTGAGGGCTTTTTTGCAAACTATTTAACTGTCTAGCTCCAGGGAAGAATCTGTACAACAAAACCAGTTGAGTCTATTCGTATTAATAATAACTCCGTGTCTTTTTGCTTTTGTCTCTCTCTCCAAATTGTCTTCTTCTGCAAGCGGTCCAAAGATAAGAAGCTCTCTCGGCCTTTCTCCATGCAAAACATCTTCAATCTTAAAAGAAGGAACCATGCAATTATCAAATCTCATCCTAGAATAATTCAACTTCCTTGTAATTAATTCGGATTTGGTAATAAACAGATCTCTCTCTACATCACAAACCTCAGCTTCACTACTGCTCCTAACATCACTATTTAAGTTATCGCAGATATTCTCTGTCTCTTTATTAAAATATCCAAGAGTAAAATCTTCTATCTTTTTAGTAATTTTTCTTATAACTTCCTCTGTTTCAGTAATATTTTTATGCATCGCTCTTATCTCTTCAATGTTGCAGCTAAAGCTACATTTCTCACAATTCTCTTCCTTTACATCATCACAAGAGCAAGAACAATCTTTTGCCAAATTATTCATTATTCTCAGTTGATCCAAAAATCTTTCAACTTCTGCATTGTGCTCATCTATCATATCCAGTGTGCCCACTAAGTGTTCCCATGTTAGTTCAAAAACTTCTCCAACAGGAATCTCCATATCACAAGAGATATAGTCAGCTAAAGATAACTCTTCTTCTTCGTTGATATCATTCTCCTCATCTTCATTGTTCTCTGATGCTATTGCTTTTCCTAATAAAAGGGTTTTCAAAATTCCTTCAAGATGTTTTTCTTGGTACGGTTTTCTTATATCTCTTCTTTCCGTTAGTGCAAAAAAGTTATCTCTTTTGCCCCACTGCGTGGTGTTTATGTATGGTGCCGGATCTACTTGCCTTCCCGTATACATCATATAAGGATAATTAACATCTTTTCTTACTTCAAAATGTATATGATATCCGGTACTTCTCCCTGTGGTTCCCATTCCGGCAATATGCCCTCCTCTCTCAACGAAATCTCCTCTTTCCACTAAGATGGAATTATGATTTAAGTGACCATAATAGGTTACAATATCTTGATTAAGGCCATCTATTAATGAGCTATGATGATAAATAACAACAAGCTTTCCATATCCGGTTGTCTCTGTCCCCGCCCACCCCGAAAAAATAACTTCTCCTCTCTCTGCTGCATAGATTGGTGTATTTCTCGGTCCCGCGATATCTATTCCCCAATGAACTACTATCTGTAGTGGATTAAATGGATTTGGCCTTGAGCCAAAAAGACTTGTTATTCTCGTAAATTCAGGATTTACGGGAGGAAAGAGATTGTCACCAATGTCCGTTGGTGGAAGCGGCATCTCTCGGTCAATTCCAATATCATTCCCCACCTCCTGAAGACCTCTTTCTCGTGCTCTTCTTGCAAGCATTGTCGTATCTTCTATAATCTTGTCCCCTTCCGGTTTTTGTAAATAAAAAGTGAGCGGGTCATTGCTCTTTACTGTTTTTCCATTTATTTCAATTGTATAGAGAGTGTTCCAGATCCATTTTGTCCAATCCCAAGTAAAAGGAGAAATTTCTATTCTTTCTTTGTCTGTAGTTATCGCTATTCTATCGCTTCCTAGTCTATATTGCTCTAATATCAAGTCCGGATAGCTAAAGACTTGCCTATGACCAAAGCTTTTAAATAGCGCTATCTTATATAGCTGATAAAGATCGGTAAGAAGTGGTTCTTTTTTTTCTGATAGCTCTCTACCGTTAGAGAGGAGACTATCTGAAGAAGCATCAATCTCTTCTATCTTTTCTAAAATTCTATCCTGAAATTCAATACAATCAAGGCAAAGCTCTGGTGATAAGTAGTCTCTGTTGTGGCTAATTTCCTTTATGTCTTCCAAAGAATTCATCATCTCACTGCTTTTTTTATAAATACTTTCTACAAGGGTGTCTGTTTCTTTTGCTTTTCTTAAAACATCAGAAAATTTTCTCTCCGCTTTCTCGTTTAAAATTGCATCTTCAACAACAAGTCCAAATGGTATCTGAAAATATTCACCCCTAATCTTCCATTTAAGGTCTTCTTCAATCTTAGTCGTCTTTATTAGTTCCTCTATTGAAAAAACAAAAAATCTTGAATCAACAAGATATAAAAATGAATATGAGACAACAATAATTAGTATTCCCTGAACAGAACCTTCAATCCAGTCTCTCGCTATCTTTAGCCTTGCCGGGTTTTTATCAGAAAAGTGATAAAAGATAAGTCCATAACAGATAATAATAAAAAATATAAGCAGAGAAGATAGTAAAAGAAGATGAAAAATATATGTCATAAAGAGCGGCAAAATTTCCCCTCCCAAATTCGCCTCTTCTATTATCTCTTTTGGAGACATAAATCCAAAAATAGAGATATCCGGATATTCAATCTCCGTAACAGCAATCCCTATAATTGGCAAAAATAAAAGTAAAAGTAAGACTGCAAGAAAAATAGATTTCATACAATCATTATATAATTTTTTGTCATTTATGACAAAAAGATATATAATATTTTTAATGAGATTTATATTTATTATTTTTGCAATTCTTTTTTTATTTTCATTTACAATGGCGGTAAGCGGCAGTTCTCTTGAGGTCGATTATATTGATGTTGGAGAAGTTAGTTTAACTGAAGAAGGGGGGCTCCCCACATATATCACCTATATCGCGTGGATTTTGATCTCAGCTTCTCTTGCAATTACTGTTTTTTCTTTCGTAAAGGGTGGTATTTTATGGATGTCATCAGAGGGAAATCCAGCAAAAGTTAAAGACAGCAAGGAACAATTCTTCTCTTCTCTGATGGGTCTTATTATTATTCTCTCTTCCTTTGTTTTTCTCTCTGCAATTAATCCCGAATTAGTCGAAATAGACCATACGGAAGAAGCAATAAAAGAAGATAGATTTCCTTACGGAATCTATCTTATAGAAGATGGTAGTATCGGTAGCTCTGTATCTGAGATGAAAGACTATATCTTAAATGAAGAAGGTGTTTATAAAAAAAACCACTCCCATAGAGATATAGAGGAGATAGGTTTACGAGCAAAAAATATAATAATAGCAAACCCAACAGACGAAGAAGATAACTTATTTGGATACTATTATGGAGTTATTTTACACGAAGAGACATCTTACAGAGGAAGATGTGAGTTTTTTATAAACAGAACAACTACTCCCAAGATGTTTCGTGCCAGTGGAAACTTTTCATCCATTACAGTTGTGCAGATTGATGAAAACTATACGGGTGAAGGATTTGTAAGAGCTCATCACTTACCCGACTTCAAAGAAGAGCCTGCCCCTCAACTTCTCGATATTTCAATAGATAACTTTTCAGAATTAACAATAGGAGAGGTCTGGTCAATAGACGTAGAAGGAAGTTATCTTTTGCTTCTTGCTTCAGGAAATAGTTGGGAAACCACAAATGAAGGATGTAGTGTCTTTTTAGATTTTAAGCCAATTCCGGATTTAAAAGGAAATCCGATGAATCAATGCGAGCCATGGGATGGTGGTCCCCCTTGGTTTTCTTCTTACAATTCATGTGCCACTCACTACGCACTTTTTCCTCTCTTTCGCTAGCTTGCCATTAGCTTAACTCCAAATATAAAGCTGTAAGTATTTTGTGCAGTATTGGAGTTATAAGGAGATAAAAATCTCCTTATCTTCATCTTCTATCTTGATTCTCTTTTCAAATGGTTGAAAATTCTCCGGATAAAACCATATTCTATATTCTCCCGAAGGAATTTCTACTATCTCCGGAGTGACGATTGGCTCATCATACGAATGAATATAGAGCTCTACTCCTTGTGGGTCAGAATCGATAAAGAGATTATAAAGAGGCTCTGCTTCTTCTTCTGTTTTATCTCTTAATATATCTTCTATCTCTATATCATCACTTTTCTTTTTATCAATAATCTCCTCCTCTTCTCTTTTGTAAAGCAGAGAGATAGAGATAATTACAAGTATTGCAATAAATATTAATATCTTATATCTTTTTTTGTTCATTGTTTTATTTTTTTAATCATCTTTGTCCGGCTTAAATTCCGTACAACAGAACCAATTAAAATCACTCGTATTAATAAGAGCACAATCACCCCCAATACATCTTTCTGTCTTGGTGTATCTTTCTAAGCTTTTTGCTTCGGCTAAGGGGCCAAAAATAAGCTTTCCACCGGCGCTCTCTCCAATGATTACATCTCCTGCCTGATCTCTTCTTGTAAAACATTCATCAAATCTAAATCTTGAATAGTTTAGTTTTCTTACAACAATCTCATGCTTTGGAACAAGTTTTATTCCTCCACCATCACAAAGCATTCTCTCCTCTCTGCTTCTTATCTCTATATTTAAAGGATCGCAGATATCTTCTGAAGCAACATCAAAGTATCCATCTGTCAAGAACTCTATATATTCGGCTATCTTCGCTAAAAGAGCTTTTTGAGCCACTACTTCTGCAT
>PWII01000059.1 GCA_003561025.1 Candidatus Nealsoniibacteriota bacterium | reverse complement strand
TCTTCTATCATTATTGTCTCTTTTTTTTCTTTAATTGGGAGAATCTGATATATCTCTTCTGTCACATAAGGCATGAAGGGATGTAGAAGTTTAATTGATTCAGATAATACTCTAAGAAGAACAAATCCCCTTCCCTCACACTTTTCTTTATCTTCTAGTATATCCTTTGATTCTTCTATGATATTATCTGCAAAATTATGCCAAATATAGTGATACAGCGTCTCCGCGGAATGAGAAAACCTATACTCTTCAAGCTCCCTATTCACCTTTTTAGCAATTTCATAAAATTCATCCATTATCTCTTTGTCTCTTTTACTTAGTTGCGGTTCATTTTCTAAGTCAAGTTTTTCTGTTTTCATCAAGAAAAAGCGTGCAATATTCCATAACTTATTAGTAAAATTCCTATATCCTTTTATCTTGTTCTCAGAAAGACGAATATCTGTCCCTGCGGTTGCTCCAACAATCAGAGAAATTCTCGTTGCATCCGCGCCATACTTTTCTATCATATCCAGTGGATCTATCGTATTACCAACCGACTTACTCATCTTCTTCCCTTTTTCATCCAAAACAAGTCCATGTAGATAAATATTCTTAAAAGGAACTTCTCCCAAAATATATGTAGTCATTAAAATCATTCTTGCAACCCAAAAGAAGAGTATATCATATCCTGTCTCCATAACCGATGTTGGATGATAGAGCTCAAAATCCTTAGTCTTTTCCGGCCACCCAAGAGTAGAAAAAGTCCAAAGGCTAGAAGAAAACCATGTATCCAGCGTATCTTCATCTTGTTTCCATTCTTTCTCCTTTGGAGGTTCTATACCGCAATAGACTTCTCCTCCTTTATACCAGACCGGTACACGATGCCCATACCATATCTGCCTGCTAATACACCAATCTCTTAGGTTATCAATCCAGTGATAATATATCTTCTTAAATCTATCGGGAAAAATCTGAATTTGCCCGGTTTCTATCGGTTTTCGCATAAGCTCTTTTAGGGATACCTTTTCTCCACTTTCTATTCCATCAATCTCTGATTTTGTAAGAACAAACTGCTTTTTTACATCTACAAACCACTGCTTCTTTATCTGCGACTCAATTACACCGCCACCGCGACTATTTACTGCAATGCTATTTGTATAATTTTCATCAACATCAACCAGCAACCCTTTTTCTTTAAATTTTTCAACAATAAGTGGTCTCGCTTTTTTGATATGCATTCCCGAAAATTCACCAGCAATATCAAGAAGCTTTCCATCAAAATCTATGATTTGTTTTTTTTCTAAGTTGTGCCTCTCTGCTATCTCAAAATCAGTTAAATCGTGCCAAGGAGTAATAGTCATTGCTCCTGTTCCAAATTCCGGATCTACCGCTTCATCTTTAATGATTGTTGCGGTAATCTTCCCATTAATCCACTCCACATCTATCTCCTCTTTATGTTTGTAGCGAAGATATCTCTTGTCTTTTGGGTGCATTACGATATATCTGTCTCCAAGCTTAGTCTCTGGTCGTGAAGTGGCAATTGTAAAAGGACCGAATTTAAAATAATAGAAAGGCGTCTTCTTTTCTTCTCTCTCTATCTCATCATCAGATACCGTTGTTCCCATAAGAGGGTCCCAGTTAACAATCCTTTCTCCCCGATAAATAAGTCCTTCGTCAAACATTTTTTTAAATGCGGTATTAACTGCAATATTTCTCTTCTCATCAAGAGTGTAGGCCTCCCTACTCCAATCAAGGGATGCCCCCAATGACTTTATCTGACCCACTATGGTATCATGACTGCTTTGAGCAAATTCCTCCACTCTTTTTAAAAATTCTTCACGCCCCAAATCGTGTCTTGTCTTTTTTTCTTTCTTATAGATTATCTTCTCTACTTTGCTCGAGGTGGCAATAGAAGCGTGATCGGTTCCGGGAATCCAAAGAGCTTTTTCTCCCTTCATTCTACTAACTCTAATCATAATGTCTTGATAAGCAATCATCGCCGCATGCCCCATATGAAGATTACCAGTAACATTTGGTGGTGGCAAAACTATTGAAAAAGAGTTTTCTCCACTAAGATTATCCGGATTAAAATATCCAGTCTCTTCCCAAAAACGATATATCCTTTTTTCTACATCTTTTGGATTATATTTTTTCTCCATAATATCGTGTTTAAAAACCTTCTCTAGCAACTTACTTTTCTTTTTTTTCAATCTTAATTGCCAGATCTTTTAACTGATTAGAGCTAACCCTAGATGGAGCATCCATCATAAGGTCTCTCCCTTCTCCTGTTTTAGGAAATGCGATAACTTCACGAATATTGGGCTCATTTTGAAGAATCATTAATAGTCGGTCAAATCCAAAAGCAAACCCTCCATGAGGAGGAACGCCATACGAAAAAGCTTTTAGTATATGTCCAAAATTAAGCTCAATTTCATCATCTTCATATCCCATTATTTCAAATACACTCCTTAGTGATTTAGGGTTGTGATTTCTAATTCCTCCACCTCCAATCTCATATCCATTTAGGACCATATCGTATTGAGATGCTAAAATATCTTCTATTCTTTCCTTTTTTAATAAATTATCTTCGTATTTTGACATTGGAGCGGAAAATGGGTTGTGTGTAAATGTCCATCCCCCATCTTCTCTTTTTTCAAAAAATGGAAAGTCAATAACCCAGCAAAGGGCGAGTAAATTATCATTGCTTTTATCTTTTCGTAAGTCCGGTCTATCCGTACCATATTTTTCCATAGCCTCTTTGTATGATAATCGCGGAAACGGTACTTCTTGAATCTCTTTTTCCGGATATATCTCTTTTACTAATTCAGTTATGAGATTTTCATTTATCTTCATAACATCTTCTTGCTCTACAAAACTCATCTCTATATCAATCTGTGTAAATTCGGGCTGTCTATCTCCTCTCGTATCTTCATCTCTAAAACACTTTGCAATCTGAAAATATCTCTCCACTCCCCCGACCATAAGTAGTTGCTTATATTGCTGTGGTGATTGCGGTAATGCATAAAAATTACCCTTATATAACCTTGAAGGAATAATATAGTCACGAGCACCTTCCGGAGTTGATTTTGTTATACACGGAGTCTCTATCTCTACAAAATCATTTTCTGTATAAAAATTACGGACAAAGTGAAGTAGGTTGTGCCTACTTCTTATATTTTTGTTCATCCTCTCTCTTTTTAAATCGATATATCGATACTGCAAGCGGATATCTTCACTAACCTCTTTTCCGTCTGTCTTAATATCAAAAGGGTTTGTCTCTGCCTTGCTTAATACCTCTATCTTTAAAATATTAAGCTCTATCTCTCCATTTTCTTTATCTTTTTGAATCGCGTTATCAGGCCTCTTCCCCACAACTCCCTCTACCTTTACAATCCACTCACTTCTCACTGCTGACCCAACCTCAAGTGCTTCCTTGGAGTTTGGAAGAACAACTCCCTGTACCCTCCCCGTTACATCTCTGATGTCAAAAAAAATCATCTTCCCCTGATCTCTTCTCACATCAACCCATCCCATTATAGTGACATTTTTATCTATCCTTTCTTTAAGATTTTTAATATATGTTCTCATAATTCAAATTAATTACTGCTTACTTATATAATTAAGGATACTATCATAAAATTCTATTTTTTAAAACAAAACTACTTTTTTGCTATAACTTGATAACGAATAAATTTATAGATCTCTCCAAAAATAAAAACTGTTGAAGATAGTGCAATAAAAGAGACCATCTCCTTTAGGGTAAGCGGTGCAAATTCAAATAGGTCTCTAAAAAAAGGCGTTTCTATCACCATTATCTGCAAACCGGCTGCAACAAGTATAGCGATAATTATATACTTATTGGAGAAAAACCCAATCTTAAAGACAGATTCTCGAAGTGAACGCATATTCAAGGCATTAAAGAGCTGTGTGAATGCCATGACTGTAAAAACTGCCGCCCTTCCCTTTTCTATATCTCCCTCTCCTCCATGATAAAATAGATTAAAAACAAATAGACTAGCTGTTGCCATTATCACTGTCATCAATACAAAGAAAGGCAAAATCTCTATAGAAAGAATATTTTCTTTTTTGTTTCTTGGTGGTTCTTTCAAGATATTTCCGTGCCCGGGTTCAGCAGCGAGAGGAAAACCTGCAGTTCCGTCTGTAACAAGATTAAGCCATAAGATATGAGTGGGCAAAAGGGGAATATTTGAAAATATAAGAATGGAGGATATCAATGTAGCAAATTCAGCAAAATTAGTGGTAATAAGAAAAGAGCTCGCTTGCCTTGTGTTTGTAAAAACAATCCTCCCCTCTTCTATCGCATTTACGATAGAAGCAAAATTGTCATCTGCTAAAATTATCTCACCCGCCTCTTTTGTTACATCGGTACCACTTATGCCCATTGCTATTCCGATATCAGCCTGCTTTACCGCGGGGGCGTCATTTACTCCATCACCGGTCATCGCAATAATTGCTCCTCTTTTATCCTGAAGCGTTTTGGCAATTCTCAGCTTCATATGCGGAGTAAGTCTGGCAAAAACATTAACTTCCGCAACTGATTTTTCGAATTCTTTTTCATTCATTTTTAAAAGTTCTCCCTGTGTTAAGGCCCTCTTATCCCCTTTATCCAAAAGACCGACCTCTTCTGATATTGCTATCGCTGTTCCTTTATGATCTCCTGTAACCATAACAACCCTTATCCCTGCCATT
>PWII01000005.1 GCA_003561025.1 Candidatus Nealsoniibacteriota bacterium | reverse complement strand
CATTTTTCTAATTTATTGTATTAGTTTCTTATAGCTTCCGGGATTTTTTCTATTACATCAGTTGCAATAAGAGAGTCTCTCTTTTCTTCTGCGGCAAGCATTCCTGCTTTGGTGCTTATTATTGCTGCAGTCTTTCCGGCCATAAGTGGAGAAAGTCCTCTGGCAAGCAGAGCTCCGGCAATTCCTGCCAAAACATCACCTGTCCCACCTGCTGTTAAATAAGGAATACTCATCTTATTTACTTCTAGAGTTTCTCCATCCGAAATAAAGTCGTATTCTCCTTTAAGAAGTATGGTTGAAGATAATTTTTCTGCAAAAAACTTGACCCTCTCCCCTCTCTCCTCCAAAGAAAAAGTTGAGAGACTTTTTCCGGTTAATGCATAAAACTCATAAAGATGAGGAGTAAAGAGAGTCTTTTTTCTATTAGTTCCTATTTTTCTCCCTTCCAGCGCATAGACTGCATCAGCATCAATAACTACAGGAACCGATGTTTCTTCCAAAAGTTGATAGACAGTATCTTTTGTCTCTTTATCTCTTCCCAAACCCCCTCCCACAACAAGAGCTACTCTGTTTTTTGAAACAATTTCTGCGCTTCTTATAAGTCTCAAAAGATCGGATAAATGTTTTTCTAAAAGATGATCTCCATCAAGCGGAAAAGTAATTATATCCGGACTAAAGGATGCTCCAATGTCTGCAGAACGCCTCGGTGCGATAATTTGTGCAATATCGGCACCAGACCTGAGTGCAGCCATCGCAGAAAGAACGGGAGAGCCTGTATAAAGACTTGACCCACCAACAACAATTACCATTCCATAATCATATTTTTTTGCACTTTTTTCTCTATCTTGAAAAACCTCTTTAATGATTTCTTCGTTAATTTCTATCATATCTATTTGAATTTTTTATCCAAAATATCTAAATTTTCCATTAGATAATTCTCTTTATTGTTAAGCGATATCCATCTACCTCTATATTCATAGCCGTAAATATTCTTTCCCGAAGAAATCATTTCACTCAAAATATCTGCAAAGTCTTGCTTTCCGCTCTTTTTTATAAAATCAAAAAAGAGAGGGTCAAAGATATATCTCGGTATAATTGCAAATCTTGACTCAGTATCTTCTACAGATGGATTTTTTAATATTCTTTTAATCTTATATATTCTATTTGCTATCTTTTCCGTTTCAGCAATAAAGTGCTTAGAGATATCATCTCCGCTAACCTCAACAAGACTTACAGCCGATTTTTGTGATGTACGATAGAGAGAATAAAGTTGTTCAACAGGCTCTTTTTCTCCAAAAAATATAGAATTGGAAAACAGAAGCGCAAACGGTTCATCTCCAATATATTCTCCCGCCCTCAGTATTGAAGAAAAGGCTTTTGAGTTCTTTTTTTGTAAAATGTAAGAGAATTCTATTGAAGAAAATTTATTATCAGCTCCTCCATCCTCCTTTGTTATTCTTTCAATCCCCTTAAAGTGCTCCTCTATTATCTTTTTTCCTGTCGGAAGAATAAAGATGATTTCTCTTATCTGAGTTGACAAGATTTCTTCAACCAAGTGATGTATTGTCGGGATATCTCCAAAGGGTAAAAGCTCTTTGGGAACTGCAGATGTAAATGGAAATAATTTTTCATCTTTACTCCCAACATATATTACCGCTTTTTTAAGTATCTTGCTCATTTATAATTTATTTTAAAAATGCCGGTTTATCCCACTCATCATCTTCCTCAATTAGCCTTTTTTCTTCATTTTTTTGTGTAGAAAAATCTTGACTCTTGTTATGCTCCTTTTCAAGCTCAATCGGCTTAACCCTTATTTCACTTATTTCTTCTCTTTTCTCCTCTTCTTTTTTATTTTTACTTTTTATTTTTTTATTATTCCTCTTTTTCTTTTTTTGGGTCTTCTTTTTCAACTCTTTTATATCTTTTTTTTCGCTTATCTCCCCTTCTTCTTCAAACTCTTTTTTCATATAATCCGTATAACAACCGGTCACAAATAAAGCGACTTTCACTTTGTCCTTATACTTCTTTTTTTGCATAATTCCAATAATAATCTTTGCGTCATCTTCAGTGTATTTAGAGATACTTTCAGAAATTGAAGAGATATCGGTAAGTCCAATATCACTGCCTCCTGTAATATTAAAGATCATACCCTTAGCCCTGCTTATTGAATAAGCATACAAAGGATTGGTTAAGACTCTCTTTACAATCTCCTTAGCCCCTTCTTCCAGCTTACCCTCTGCTGTACTTAAATAAGCAAATTTCCTGTTCTGATTTTTATTTTTTAAGATCGCTCTTATATCTGCAAAATCAACATTTATTAACCCTGTTTCAAAGATAGTTTCAATAAGACCCTCAAGCCCCTTTGCAAGATTATCATTCATGACAGAAAGTGCTTCTTTAAGAGGAGTGTTTTTATCTACAATTTCAAATATCTTCTCATTCGGCAAAATAGTGACAGCATCTAGGTTATCCTTAGTCTCCTTTACCGCTTCTTTCGCAATCTTCATCTTCTTATCACCTTCAAAGGGAAAAGGAAGAGTAAAAAGCCCATATGTTAGTGCACCCATCTCTTTAGCAGCTTTTGCAAAGGTTGGCATTGCTCCCGAACCCGTTCCTCCACCTAGTGACGCAACAAATATTACAATATCTTGATCTTTAAAAAGTTTTTGTATCTCATCAATATCTTCTTCTGCGGCTCTTCTTCCTAAATTCTTATCCATTCCTGTTCCAAGCCCGGACGTTAAATTTTTACCAAAAGAGACTCCCTTAACCTTCTTATTTTTTGTAGCCTCCTTTAAGGCTCTCAAATCGGTATTAACCGCAGCAAAAGAGACCTTCTTTAAATCAGGAGAGATATTTGAAATAATTGACCCCCCTCCACCACCCACACCTACAATCTTTACCTTAATTCCCTTAAGAGATTCTTCTTCATTTTTCTTAATTTTTCTATTTTTTGTTTTTTTCTTCGTTGCTGCACTCATAGTTTTTGTATATATTTTTCAATAAATTTAAGTAGAAAATATAAATGGTATTACTAAGCTTATGATAACATAAATTATTATTAATTAAATACCTATATTTTTCCTAGTCTTTTACCTAATATCAATGCAATTATTCCTCCCGCTATTGCGGTAAAAAATTGGTACGAGCTCATCGCCAAAATTATCTCTTTAAAGATAGTTTGATTATAAATAATTTCTGTAAAGATAAGGCTCGCAGATAAAATAAAAAGAAATTTTAGAAAAGCTCCGCAAAATACGCCCAAAAGATATTCTCTTCTCTTTTCAAAATAGCTGAAAGTGATAATTAAGATTAAGTTACCGATTATAATATACGGGATCATGGCAAATGTTCCGGTTGGCAATATTCCTACAAAAAGAGCGATAAAACTGGGAAGCAGCGCAATCAAGAATGCTTTTCTTATGCCAAAAAATATAACTGCAAGAAAAAGTGTTGCGTTGACGATAGGACCCACAAGAACTTGGTTTCCAAGGAGTGGGGCAGATATTGCAATTAAGAGAAATATTCCAAAATAGATTAACTCACTAACTTCTTCTCTCTCTAAAAGTATTGCTTTATTTTTCATCTTTATTCATCTGTTCGCTTTTGCGAATCAGTGTCTTATTTGCTTTATAATATTTCGTGTGACAAAACTTATAGATACTCTTTTCTGTTCTAAGAATCTTTTCATAAACCTCTTCTACTTCCTTGCTCTCTTTTGCTTTAACTTTTTCTCTTTTACTGCTTGCATTACAAAGCAATTCTCTTCTTTTATCTCTAATATTTTTGTCGGTAGGAACTGACTGCCCTCCTCCGCCAATACATCCCTCAGGACAGGCCATAACCTCAATATAGTCATAATAATACGGGTCCTTCTTTAAAATTTCAAGAACCTCTCTTGCGTTTGCAAGCCCATGAACAACACAGAGCTTTATCTCCCTCCCGTCTATAACAATTTTTGCTTCTTTTATACCTCTTTTTATCTCATTAAAATCTAATCTCTTTTCGCTGATATTATATATTGCCGATTGCATAACTCCCCCACTCGTTCCAAAGCTCACTCCTGTCGCTGTAGGATCACCAAATGCAAAATCGAGCTCTTCCTCTTCTATCTCCTTAAAATTAATTTTTCTATTTCTTATAAGTCGTCCCACCTCTCTTGTTGTTAAAACAGAATCAACAGGAAGAACTCCTTCCTTTATCTCAAGTTCCTTTCTTTTTGCTTCATGCTTTTTGGAGACACACGGCATAACGGATACAACACTTATATCCTCCATATCGATGTTTTCCTTCTTTGATATATATTCTTTTACAATCCCTCCCAGAATTATCTGAGGAGAACGAACTGATGTAATATTGGGAATAAATTCCGGATAATAAAATTCAACAAATCTAATCCAAGAAGGACAACAAGAAGTTATCATCGGCAGATAATTTTTTTCGAGTCTCTCAACAAACTCTTTACACTCCTCTATTGTCGTAATATCTGCTCCAACAGAAACATCAAAGACATAGTCTGCTCCAATCTCTTTAAGTGAGGCGACAAGCTTTTTAATGGCTCTTGTTCCATCAAGATGAAGACCGAACTCTTCACCAATTGTTGCTCTTATGGCTGGCGCAATCTGAAACACAACCTTTTTTTCTTTATTAAAAGGCTTTTCTATATCTTCAAATTCTCCAACTGATTCAAATGCACCCGCCGGACAATGAATAATACATTGCCCGCAATAAATACAATCATTATCTTCACTCTTATTTAACGAAACTTCTGTCTTGTCCTCTCTTTCTTTTAATTCCAGATAACCGATACTCTGCTTTCTGCAAACATCTATACAGTTCCTACAGTCAATGCACTTAGAAGAGTCAAATTCTATCGGCCCAAAGAGATATCTCGGGAAATGACTTTTTCTATCTTCAAATCTTGCTATCTTTACTCCATAAATTTCTGCCAAATCGAGCATCTT
>PWII01000076.1 GCA_003561025.1 Candidatus Nealsoniibacteriota bacterium | reverse complement strand
CCTTTTTTTATAGTACCATTATAGATTTTTCCGATTGCTATTTTTCCCTTAAAGGCATCTTGAGCAAGAGAGGTAATATGAAATTGTAGTGGAGCGTTTTTCTTTCCGCGGGGCTCTGGGATTTGTTCTAAGATGACATTAAAGAGGGGAGAGATGTCTTCCATTTCTTCAATTTTTGAGCTTAGCCCGGCTTTTCCTTCCTTGGAACTTGAATAAACAATAGGGAGGTTAAGAAAATCTTCTGATGCTCCAAGTTCTAAAAACAAGTCAAGAGTTTTTTCAACCGCCTTACTTGAATTCGCATCAGGCTTGTCAATTTTATTAACAACGATAATTATGGGAATTTGCAAGGTGAGTGCTTTTTTAAGCACAAATCTTGTTTGAGGCATCGGACCCTCTTTTGCATCAATTAAAAGAAGGCACCCATCAGCCATAGAGAGAACCCTTTCTACTTCCCCACCGAAATCTGCATGACCAGGCGTGTCAATAATATTAATTTTTGTTTCTTTCCAGACAACAGAAGCGTTCTTTGAAAAGATAGTAATCCCTCTTTCTTTCTCCATATCATCGGAGTCCATAATAAGCTGAGCTCCGGAAAATTCTTTAGAGAGCTTTGTGTTTGAAGCGTAAAGCAGTGCATCAACAAGAGTTGTTTTCCCATGATCCACATGAGCGATAATGGCAATATTTCGAATATTCATCTTTATTTTCTTTTGCGAAAGTTTTTGTAATAATTTTTCTTTTTTTTGTCGTTTTTCTGAAAATTATTAGGAGATTCTACTTTATTACCGGCCAAAGCAGGCGTCTCTTTCACGGTAATAGTTTTTTTCATTAATCTCTCAATTTGCTTTATGCTTTTTTTCTGATCCGGGGTAACAAAAGATATCGCTTTTCCAGTAGCTCCTGCTCTTGCCGTTCTTCCGATACGGTGAACATAGTCCTCTGAATTTTCCGGTAGGTCATAGTTTACTACAATAGAAATATCGGAAACATTAATTCCTCGAGCAGCAATATCAGTAGCAACAAGAACTCTATAGTTTCCACTCTTAAAACCAGTCATTGCTTTTCTTCTTTGCTGTAGAGATCGATCAGAGTGTATCTCTATAGCAGAGTGATTCATAAGATTAATAGTTTTTGTAATTTTTTTTACGCTGTTTTTCGTGCGTAGGAAAACTAATATCTTTCCAGAATTTTCATTGAGAATTTTTTCTAAAAGAAGAGTTTTAGAGTGACGGTTAATCATAAAGAGCTCTTGTGTGATTCCGGTAGCAGCTGTTCCGGATGGAGCGACCTCAATACGCACGGGGAGTCTCATATATTTAGAAATCACTTGAACGATAGAGGTAGGCATTGTTGCCGAGAAAAGGAGTGTTTGACGTTTTTCCGGAGTTAATGACAGTATCTTTTTAATGTCCGGGAGAAAGCCGATATCAAACATGTGATCTGCTTCATCCAAAACAACAATCTTAATTTTATTAAAATTTAATGTCTTTTTTTCTAGGTGATCAATCAATCTTCCCGGAGTAGCGATAATAACATCGGGATTTCTTCTTATATTCTTAATTTGATGATATATCGGATCACCTCCAATCAAAACAACCCCCTTTAAGCCAAGAGGTCTTCCGATCTTTTCAAACATCTCATTTGCTTGAATAGCAAGTTCTCGAGTAGGAGCGATAACTAGAGCTTGGTCTTTTCCCTTTACAATGTTTTGTACTATTGGAAGAATAAAAGCAAGTGTTTTACCTGTTCCGGTTTGAGCAATTCCAACAACATCTCTTCCTTTTAGAGATTCTGGAACACACTGATTTTGAATTGAGGTTGGCGTGTTAAAGCGATTACTTTTAAGCACGGCAAGAACCCTCTTGTCAACGCCCAGTTTTCCGAACTGATGTTCGGTGTTTAATTGTGTCATTTTTTTGGTAACCCGATTTCCTGAGGAGGTCAACAAAAATGACACAAAATAGGTTCGAGTTCTGATAACCCAGCTACTTAGCTAAGTGTTTTAAAAATAATTTAGACAAGTAAGAGTAGTACAAATAAGGTGTTTCGTCAAGAGACGATGCTTTTAAATCTTTAACTAAGGTTGTTTTTTTATTATTTTTATATAAAATGGGGTAGTTATTAATAATATTTATAAAATATGAAAAACATAATTATTATAGTTGTCGTTATTTTCTTAATTCTTGCTGGCTTTTTCTTTTTTCAAAACAGGGAAGAAAAAGTTGATTTAGTTGAAGAAGAAATAGAAAAAGTCCTTACCGAAGAAGAAATGAGTGACTCTGAAGATTATCTGGATATGCAAGGGTATTATCTATATCCTCCAGAAGATTACGACTGTGAAGGAGGATTTACGGACGGATACAGATATCTTGATGCAGAATGCACACCAAAAGATAGAAGTGATTATGTAATTAATGTTGGAGCAGGGCTTGCGTCTTCAGGAATAAATTGGGAAGAAGGAAAGCTTGTTGGAAATCAAATTGTTGTGAGAAGTTTTGAATTTACCGGTGGGCAGTATGGAAAAATAGTTTGCGAGGAGTTTTATTCTGAAGATTTAAAATTAGATGCGGAATATTACTTATGTAAATATTTTGAGGATGGAGATTATGTAATTACTATGGGTGTTGGAAAAAGCTTTTATCACCCTAATTCATCTTTTGCAAGATGGTTTGAGGCTGATCTGGTGGTCAAAGAAGATGACGATGAATATACCGAGGGTGATTATATTGATAAATTGGTAAAATTTTTAGACGAATCCGTAAAAATCAATTGGGACGACTACGCTCCGGAATCTTAGGGTTAAAACTCTCAAAAATATCTAATTTACAAAAGATTCTTTTTTTGTGAAAAATCTAGCCGGCTCTCGTTATTAAAATAAAGCCGCCCTATTTGTGGGGCGGCAAACGTCCAAATAAGGACTTTAATGCATTAAAGCATTTGCGTAAAAAATGTTCTTTGGAAGAAGCCTCTTTCTCGATTATCTTGTAGTTAGCTGTTTTGATATAGTTTTCTATACTTTCTGCTTTTCTGCAAACCCTGAAGAGCTCTTGTTTACGGGCCTTTTCTACTACAGTTTGTAGTTTATGGAGAAGCGATACTTTTCTCCATATTCTAAGGGAGTTCCAAGATGCTTTTATCTCGGAAGCGCCCCACTCATTCTCTCTTCTGTCAATATCTTCTTTAAATTCTTCAAAAGCTAGCAGGGACTTACTTTCCGTTTTTGCTTTTTCCAATTCTCCATGTTCGGTCATTTCTAAAAGCTCCGCCCAGGTTTCTATCAGTTCTTCTGCTTCTCTGTAAAGTATTTCTTGTTTTTCCTCTTTTTCTAGATATTTTCCGACCATAGGGGAGATATTTTTATATTCTCTCATCTCCTGCACTCCTTTCAAAAACAATATTGTAAGGATCAAGTTACCCTCCTCGGAGCATATTATACAATATTCTTTTAAAAAGAAAAGGGTAAAAACATTGAATCTTTGGGGCATGTGCTTGGCCAGGCACAGCACAATCTTAACTGTAAGCGGAAACCCATCTTTCCAATGTTCTTTTGCTGTACGGACACAGCCTTGCAGCATCGACCAATTTTAATTCTTTGTTTGCAATGGGCAACACCCATCACATTCTATCTTCTTTCAATCGTTTTTGGCATGTTTACACACATATGCCTCTAGCTTAACAGCATGAGGCAAAAACCGCCATAAGTCTGTGCATATTGCCGCATTTTATTGACATTTCGACATAAATAAGTATAATAAAACGCAGTTCATTAGAAAGGAGGTGAATATAATGGCTGCTAATAATGTAGAGGCGCTTTGGCAAGAGTATCTCTCACACAAACCAGATTTGTATGATTTAAGAGAGATCATTGTTACGGAAAACGAGGATCAACTCAAAATGCTTGCCTGGGAAGAGCTCAAAAATAGAGACGATATTAGAGATGAGGATTTGTGGTTAATTATCATTTATCACAGATGCCCAGAGCAAATCCGTGCAAGCGCGTGGGAAAAGCTTCGCGAAAACGACCCAACAGAATTTCATCGGCGCGGAAAAGCGGAAATTTTCCAAGAAATCAAAAAGTGTTTAAAGTAAGCCAAAAAAAAGGGGCGATTTATATCGCCTCTTTTTACTTTTTACACCATTGATAACTTAATGGAGTTGCCGTGGAATTAGATCCCGCGACAGCGCATTGTAGGGAGTGACCGAGGAAAGCCTCGGTTTTTGTTTCTATAAAAATGAAATAATTTTTCTTAATTCTTATATAATATAAGAAGAGTTAAAATATAATGTAGATGAATCAAATAGGTGATAAAACCGATGAAGAATTGGTTCGGTTAGTTTTGAAAAACAAAACCGAAGTTTTTGACGTTCTTGCCAGGCGATATGAAAAGAAATTATTGAGATATGGAAGGAAGTTTTTATATAATTATGAAAACATTGAAGATGTGGTACAAAGTGTTTTTATAAAGGCATATATTAATATTAAGAGCTTCAATTCTTCACGAAAATTTTCACCCTGGATTTATAGAATTGCCCATAATGAATTTATAAATATTATTAAGAAAAAAAAGAGAGAGCCACTTTTTTTCTTTGACACTGATTTTATCTTTTCTTTTTCAAAAAAGAGTAATTTTTTAAAAGATATTGAGGCAAGAGAAGAAAAAGAAGAAATAGAAAAACACTTAAAAAATATCAGTAAAATTTTAACAGATTCCTACAAGGGGTCTTTTTTTATAAAAAATACAGCAATTATTGACAAATATAATATATGTATTATAATATAATTGTACAGCAAAAATAGTTACTATCTTTAAAATTTAAGGAGGGAGATTGATGAGGGGAATAGGGGAAAGATTTTTAAATAGCTTTATATCTTTTTTTACCTCACTAACACTTATATTTTTACACCTAGTAATATTTGTGTTCATACACTCTTTGTTGGTGGGGATATTTGCTATTCCGATCTTT
>PWII01000031.1 GCA_003561025.1 Candidatus Nealsoniibacteriota bacterium | reverse complement strand
TTCCTGTCAATTTTTCTACTTTTCCTATCATCATCTTCTTCTCTTCTCCAGAAAGCTTTTTTACTCCATCTTCATTATAAATAAAGCTGGCCTTTTTTATTATCTCTTCAGGAGCACCAACGACATAGAGCTGTTTTTCTTCTTTGCCATTTAATAAAAGTGATACTGATGCTCTATACTTGAGCTTCGTGCTAAATGGCATATCGTCTATCTTGTCTTCTTTTTCACGTATTATCTCCTTGTTTAAGCCTGCTTTCTGCGCAAGCACAACAAGCGATGCCTCTGTCGGGTCACCAATTATATCGTATTTTTTTTCTTCACTATTGTATGCAACCTCTGCTTCATTGCAGACACCGGCAATATGTAGTAATTTGTTTAAGTTTGATATCTCAAGAGGAGATACTTTTCTATCTCTCTCTAAAAACCCTCCTCTTGATTCCCATCCTTCTCCCGCAACATCTATCTCTCTTCCTTCTGCAAGAATAATTTTTCTAACATTCATTGTGTTCTGAGTGAGGGTTCCTGTCTTGTCGGTTATAATATGATCAGTCACTCCAAGTGTTTCTGTTGCCGGAAGTCTTCTTATAATTGCATTTCTCTTTGCCATTCTTGTTGCGCCAATCGCAAGCACAACAATTAATATGGCAGGTAAGCCCTCAGGTATCCCGGAAACAAGAGCAGCAACTGCAAATCGAAGAGATTCTTGATAAGAGACAGCAATATAAAGAGACAAAAGAAAGATTATAAAAGCACCTAAAAAAGCAAAAGAAGCCATCTGTTTTGCTAAAAACTTTATCTTTTCTTCAAAGTGACCACCCTTTTTTTCTACACTACTAATATCTTTTGCAATAACACCAAACGCAGTATCTCCTCCTGTAGCAACAACAATTCCTTTGGCCTTTCCGCCCGCAACAAACGTACCCATAAAGGCCATATTTTTCCTATCTCCTAAATCAGCATCAGGAGAAACAGGGTCTGTATTTTTCTGTATTGGCACCGATTCACCGGTAAGAGAAGCTTCACTTGTACGAAAATTTTTAGTATAAAAAAGTCTTACATCAGCTGGAATTCTCGCTCCTTCATCTAAAACGACAACATCACCGGGAACAATTTTTTCTGCAGCAATTTCAAGCAATTTGCCATCTCTATAGACTTTTGCGATTGGTTCAATCATCTTCTTTAAAGCCTGTATCGCCTTTTCCGCCTTATACTCCTGAACAAAGCCCAAAATCGCATTTAAGACAATTATTACCGAAATAACATATACATCGGTCATCTTGTTAAACAGGAAAGATATAACACCTGCAGCAATAAGAACATAGACAAGCCCACTTCTAAATTGCTTAAAAAAAAGGAAAATCGGATGAACTTCTTTTTTGCCTTCTATCTTGTTTAGTCCATACTTTTCTGCCCTTTTCCTCACCTCACTCTCATCTATTCCATTATGACTGGAAGAAAAATGTTTAAAAACATCTTCTGATGACTTTGCATAATATTTTTCTCCTTTCATCTCTTGTTTATAAATTTTATCTTATAATTTTCCCTTTCTTGTCTCTCCATTTTTTTATCTCTTTATGATTCCCGGACAAAAGAATATTTGGAACCTTCCTCTCTTTTCCCTCTATTTCAATTTTTTCAGGTCTCGTATATTGAGGATACTCAATAAAAGATTCTCCCACTTTTCTATTTTTCAAAAAACTCTCTTTGCCGATTACATTTGGAACAAGACGTGAAGCTGTCTCTAAGACAACCATTGCCGGTAATTCACCTCCCATTAGGACATAATTTCCAATTGATATATTTTCATTCGCAACATATTTTGCGACTCTCTCATCCACCCCTTCGTATCTTCCGCAAATCATAATAATCTGTTTATAATTAGAAAATTCTGTCGCTTTTTGCTGATTAAATTTTTTTCCACGCGGAGTAAAAAGAATAACCATGGAGTCCTCTCCCTTTCTGATATTTTTTACCGCTCTACTAATTGGCTCTGCCATCATCACCATTCCGTTTTCCCCTCCAAAAGGCTTATCATCAACACTACCATGCTTATCATCAGCCCACTTTCTTAAATTATGGATATTAACCTCAATACTCCCCTTCTCAAGCGCTCTTCTTATGAGGCTCTCCTTTAAATAGGACTTAAATATTGAGGGAAAAATTGTAATAATATCAAAACGCATATCTTTTTAAAACAAAACGATGCTATTTAAATAATAGCACCGTTTCAAAAAACTGTAAAAACTTTAGACAAGCTTTATAGCTTTATGTCTTCAAGGCCTTCTTTTCTGTTTTCAGAAGGATTGCTTTTTGGCTGATAAGTGCTTCCACTTGGTTCAACAATCTTCAAATTGACTCTCGCCTTGTTTTTGAGTCCAATAATGCGAACCAAATTTCGAATTGCCCTTGCTGTTGATCCTTCCTTACCAATTATTTGCCCCATGTCATCGGGGTGGACTTTGAGCGCGAGCAATACTCCCATCTCGTCAACCTTCCTTTCAACTTCCACAGAATCTGGATTGTCTACCAAATTCCTAACAATAAACTCTAAAAATTCTTGATCAGAAGCTTCTTTAGTCATAATTGTTTTTTATCCTACAAATAAATCGACCTTTTCAATCGCTTACTGCGCTTGATACTATCTATATTCTATATCTTTTCTTTTTTTAGTCAACCTTTTTTTATATAAAGGGTTACTTTTCTGTCTTTTCCTTCTCCTTTTCTTCTGTCTCTTCCTTTTTCTCTTCTTCTTTTGTGTCTTTAGTATTACTCACGTCCTCTTCTTTTGTCTTTTCTTCTTCCTTCTCTATCTCTTCTTCTTTATCTTCGTCTTTGTTATCTTTTACTTCTTCCTTTGGTGGTTCTTCCTTTTTCTCTTTATCAGTATCTATTATTTCACCTTTCTCTATCTTCTCGCTATCTTCCTTTTCTTCTTTTGTCTCTTCAATGACATCTACGCTCTCCTTCTCTACGCCCTCTTTTTCTACATCTCCTTCTTCCTTTTCCTCCTCCTTACTATCTTTTACATCCTCTTCTTTTTTACTCTCTACTGCCTCTTCCTTTTTTGATATTTTTTCTTTCTCCTTTTCTTCCTTCTCCTTTAATTTTTCCCTTCTTTTCTTGGAAAAAGAGACTACATTTATCTTTTCTCCTTCAATCACTCCTTTTTTAATAAGAAGATTATAGACGACATCAGAAGGCTTAGCTCCTTTATCCATCCAATACACTATCTTTTCATCCTTCAATTTACACTCTTTTGTTAATGGGTTATAGAAGCCGACATCCTCAACAAATCTTCCACTTGAAGGCGGCTTTCTTTTGTCAGTAACAACTATCTTATAAAAAGGCTGTTTTTTCCTTCCGGTTCGATAAAATCTAATTCTTAACATTTTTTTAATTTTTTACTTTATTATTTATATCTATTTCCAGTTTTGCTTTTCAAGTGCATCTTTCGCTGCACTCTCCTCGGCCTCTTTCTTAGACCAACCCGCTCCTTTTCCCACCTGATTTTGTTTTAGAAAAACGCCTATAACAAAATGTTTTTTGTGGTCAGGACCGCTCTCCCTTAAGACCTCGTATGCAGGTGTAACTCCCGTTTCTTCTTGCGTCTTTTCTTGTAATACTGACTTTGGGTCTCGATAAAGCCCAAGCTCTATAATTTTTGACAACTTGCATACCAGATGATTTTCAACAAAATCTCTTGTAATATCGTATCCTCTGTCTAAGTAAAGTGCACCGATAAATGCCTCAAAAACATCTGCTAAAATAAATAGTCGTGCTTTTCCATTTTCTCTACTCTCTCCCTTAGAAAGGAGAATATAATCGTAAAAGCCCAACTCTTCTGCTGTTTCCCCTATCGTCTTTGAGTTTACAAGAGAAGCTCTCCATGAAGTGAGCTCTCCCTCTGTCTGCTCTGTGTATTTGAAATAAAGATAATTGGTAACGATAAGTTCCAAAACAGCATCCCCCAAAAATTCTAATCTTTCATTATGTCCAAGATTAAAATCAAGATTCTCGTTTAAGTAAGAGCGATGACAAAATGCCTGGACAAGTAAGTTCTTATCTTTAAATTCTATACCTATTCTTTTTTCTAAATTTACAAATTTTTCTCTCATTTTAACTGTTTCCTTGTTCTTCCTCTATCTCCTTATATACTGTTCCAAGAACTCCATTTATAAATTTGCCCGAACTGCTCCCTCCAAACTCTTTTGCAAGCTCTATCGCTTCATTTATTGCAACTTTAGGCGGAACCTCTTTTTTGTCGGCATAAATAAGTTCATAAAGACCTACTCTCAATACATTTCTATCAATAATTGTAATCTTATCAAGAGGCCATTCTGGAGCAGCTGCAACAATTATCTTGTCTAGTTCGGATATATTTTCTACAACTCCATCTACAATACTATGCACAAAGCTTAAGTCACTTGAATTTTTCGCAAATTCTTTTACGTTTTTTTCAATAATATCCTTATAATTTTTCCCTTCATCTCTAAAAAAGTCCCACTCATATAAGGTTTGAAGTGCAATTGATCGTGCAAGATGACGCGAAGACATGATTTTATTTTTTCTCTTTTTTAGAAAGACCTTCCATTGTAAGAGGTTTTGCTTTTTTTTCCTCTCCCTTTTCTTCCTCTTTCTTTTTCTTTGTCTTATCTTTTAGCACATCTATAACCTCCTTACCCTTATAATAGCCACACTCCTTACAAAGCGTATGTGCCAATTTTTTTTCTTTACATTGAGGACAAATACACAAAGTTGGCTTATCCAAATGAATATGCATTCTCCTCTGGTTTCTTCGTGATTTTGTCTTTCTTTGCTTTGGAACTGCCATAAAAATTAAAATATTTTATAAATTAACCCTTGTATAATACCAAAAAAAATAAATTTAAGCAATAGCTAATTTTCTTAAATATAAAAAAAGATAGACCAATTTTCCCTTGTCAAAAATAGATAAACCAAACTACCTTATTTCATCAAGGTTACTCTTCTTTTTTTGAAAACATCCTATATAACAAAATCAGCATCGGCAAAAAGAGTATAAAAAGATACCAGTGCCAATCCAGTTCAAGTAAAGCTTCCCAAAAATTTACCACTAACAATGTAAAACCAAAGACAGATATCTTTATAAGTTGGATGTCCAGCCAGTTAAACTTTTTTATTTTTG
>PWII01000081.1 GCA_003561025.1 Candidatus Nealsoniibacteriota bacterium | reverse complement strand
TGCTCTATAAAATGTTGTAATAGCTCTGTTAAGCTCATTACTCGTGGCTGAATACCATCAACAAGAGCAATCATATTAATATGAAACGTCTCTTGGAGTGAAGAAAAACTGTAAAGACGATTTAATATCTTCTTCGGGTAAGCCTCTTTTTTTAGTTCTAGTACTATTCTCATTCCCTCTCTATCTGACTCATCTCGTATATCTTTAATTCCTTCCAGCTTTTTCTTTTGAACCAATTTAGCAAAATCTTCAACTAGCTTTGCCTTTCTTACTCTATATGGAATCTCGGTAATAAGAATTTGTGATTTCCCTTTTTCTTCTATTATCTCCGCTTTTCCCCGAATAGTAATAGAGCCTTTTCCTTGAGAATAGGCGGCAATAATCTCTTCTTTGTTATATATCTCTCCTCCGGTTGGAAAATCGGGCCCTTTAACAAATTGAAAAAGATCTTCTGTGTCCGCTTTCGGATTATCAATAAGATGCACCGTCGCATCAATAACCTCTCCCAAATTATGAGGAGGGATATTGGTCGCCATTCCCACAGCAATACCCAAAGACCCATTTAGAAGAAGCTGGGGAACTGGTGAAGGAATAACGGCGGGCTCTTTTCTTGTTCCATCATAATTAGAGATAAAGTCTACTGTATTTTTTTGAATATCCTGAAGCATTATCTCTCCTATTTTTGAAAGTCGAGCCTCGGAATAACGCATTGCGGATGGAGGATCGCCATCGATTGAACCAAAGTTTCCTTGCCCTTGAATAAGAGGATAGCGCATCGAAAAATCCTGAGCCATCAACACTAAAGAATTATAGACAGCCATATCTCCATGAGGATGGTATCTTGCAAGAGTAGTACCAACAACACTTGCCGACTTTCTATACTTTGCATTACTTGTTATTCCATCTTCTCTCATCGTATGAAGAATTCTTCTGTGCACCGGTTTTAGCCCGTCTCTCGTATCGGGTAGTGCACGGCCAACTATAACAGACATGGCATAATCTATGTAAGACTCTTCCATCTCATCGGTAATCCTTCTTTCTTTTACGTAACCTATGTCTTCCCCAATTATTTTTTCTTCTTTCTTTTTCTTTGACATTTTTGCTCTACATTATCTTTATTTTTATTAATCACTTTTAGTTTTCTCTTCTTCTTTTTCTGTCTCTATTTCTAAAAAATTATCATTTGGTGAATCTATCTCGGGCATATCTCCCCACAACTCTTCTTTCTTTTTTTGATATGTCTCTTCAATATCAGTCATCATCTTTTCTCCTTCTTTTCCAATATTATCTCCTATTGGAGGAAAAAAGATAAAATCAGGTGAAGATATTCTTCTTGCTGTTAAAATAAATTGTGTTGTAATTAATATCATTGCTACAATCCCTCCTACCACCAAAACAATAGCTTTTCTCTTTTTTAATGGCAATTTTTGAATATCCTTAAACATCAGCTCTTTTAAGAATTTTTATGTTGAGGAACAAGCGGTATTACTTTCATTGTTTCGGTCGGTAGATTCTTTTTTTGGATAGATATCTTCTCCTCTGCCGTAGCTTTTTTTTCTCCAATCGCTTTTAGAAAAGGGGAGATATCTTCAAGTTTAATCTTTAATCCCGGTATCTTGTAATGCATAGGGACAATAATTCTCGGCTCTATTTGTGATATAACTTTTGTTGCTTCCTTTGCATCAATCGTATATACGCCCCCAACAGGAATCATTAAGATATCGACATCACCTATTTCTCTTAGCTGTTCATCTGTGAGCTCTTCTTCACCAAAGTCACCAAGATGACATATTCTTATCCCTTCACCTTCTATAGTATAAATAGTATTTAATCCTCTCTCCTTTCCATTCTTTTTGTCATGAAAAGAAAGAATGCCTTGTATAAATATATCTCTTAATTCATACTCTCCCGGCGAATCAATAACAAAAGTATCCTTGTCTGCTATCTTTTTATTATTATGGTCTGTGTGGTTGTGGGTTAACAAAAGAATATCAATGCTTTTATTTTTTGGCATCTTTATTCCCGTACTCTCATCAAAAGGATCTATAACGAGTGTTGTCTGCTCTTTTGTCTTTTTTTGCCCTTGAAATGTGATACGAAAACACGATTGCCCGTGCCAAATTATATTCATACAGGTTTGCTTTAATAATTTAATAATGACCGAATTCGACTTCAAAATTATCTTTACCTTTCGTATTGTATCACCCCTCTTGAAAAAATCAAGAAATTGTGTAGAATTGGGGGGTATGAAACAATAATTAAAAGAAAAAAATTTACTTGATATCCCTCGTATTGGGGATATTGTTGAGGGAAAAATAGTGGGAAAGGGGCGTGCTGCCGCTTTCGTTGAGCTTGGTCCTTTTGGAACAGGAATTATACAAGGAAGAGAGTTTCAAGCGACAAAAGATGAATTAAAGAATCTAAACGATGGTGATCTTGTTACTGTTAAGATACTCTCCCTAGACTCAGAAGAGGGATATGTGGAATGCTCTCGTATTCAAGCCAAAAAAGATATGGCATGGGGTGTCTTGGAGAAACAAGAGAAAAATGAAGAGAGTTTAATAGTTAAGATTGAAGGAGCTAATAAAGGAGGTCTTCTTACTAAGATATCCGGCATTCCTTCTTTTATACCCTCTTCTCAACTTTCCAGTGAGAATTATCCAAAAGTAGATGGGGGAGACTCATCAAAGGTATTAAAAGAGTTACAAAAATTTATTGGAAAGGAGATGGAGGTTCGTATCCTTGATTTGTCAAAGGAAGGAGAAAAAATTATTCTTTCTGAAAAGGCAAAAGAGATGGAAGAAAAACAGGCATCATTAAGTTCTTATAAAGAAGGAGATATTATTGAAGGAGAGATAACAGGAATTGTCGATTTTGGTGCTTTTGTTCGTTTAAAAGACGGTATTGAAGGTCTTATCCATATTTCTGAAATGGATTGGAGCCTAGTAGAAGATCCAAATGATATATTAAAGAAAGGAGAAAAGATTAAAGCAAAGATGATAAAAATAAAAGACGGAAAAGCCTTCTTATCTCTTAAAGCACTTAAATCAGACCCTTGGAAAGAGATAGAAAAAAATTATAAAGAAGGAGATCTTATAAAGGGAAAAGTTTCTAAATTTGTCGCCTTTGGAGCTTTTATAGAATTAGACGAAGGTATTCAGGGGCTTTGTCATGTTTCCGAATTTGACACAAGAGAGGATATGGAAAATTTACTCGAGGTGGGTAAAACATACGATTTTAAAATTCTTTCCATTAATCCGGAAGATCATCGCCTCAGTCTAAAGCTAATAAAAAAAGACTCATCAGAATAAGAAAAGATATATTTAAATAAAAAGCGTACAAATTATTTTGTGCGCTTTTTTAGATATAAAAAAAGTGTCCTCGCCAGGACTCGAACCTGGATCTGTTCCTTAGGAGGGAGCTGTTCTATCCTGTTGAACTACGAGGACATAGTTATAGGTTAAAGATGGGGCGACCGACGGGACTTGAACCCGCATAATCCCGGACCACAACCGAGTGCTTTGCCAATTAAGCTACGGCCGCCATAACCACGCCTCCTCAGCAGGACTCGAACCTGCAACCTACAGCTTAGAAGGCTGTCGCTCTATCCAGTTGAGCTATGAGGAGGTATCTACAAGCCGTATTATAGTAAAAAAACTGCAGGGGTGCAACCCCTGTATTCACATCTTTTCCACATACTTTTCCCCTTTTCCCCTATTTTTTTAGTTTTCCCCATTATTTTTTATTGTGCTATACTCTTTTTACTAAACTTTAATATATGACAAAAGAAAATCTTTGGGAATCTGCTCTCGCCCAGATTCAGTTAAATATATCAGAGGCAAACTTTAATACTTGGTTTAGAAATACGACAATAGTCGATTATAATGGTGATAATATCACTATCGCTGTTCCTAATTCTTTTGTCAAAGAGTGGCTTGAAAGCAAGTATCATAAAATAATTATAAAAACATTAAAGAAGATAAATAAGGAAGTAGTTAAGGTAAATTATTCTATAGATAATTCACTCTCTTTATCAGAAGACAGTAGGGAAGAAAATAGGGAAGAAAATATAAACCAGATGGAATTATTGGAAGTTAATATAGATAATGATACAGGATTAAACCCTAAATATAGTTTTGATAATTTTATTATCGGACCATTTAATGAACTTGCTCATGCTGCATGTTTTGCTGTTTCCGAAAATCCGGGTTCAATATACAACCCCCTTTTTATTTATAGTAAAACGGGACTAGGAAAGACACATCTCCTACAATCAGTTGGAAATAAGATAAAAGAAAAAAATAAAAAGAAAATCATATTTTATATCCAAGCGAAAGAATTGATATCAGAAATTATATCCTCTATTAGATCAAATAAGATGGAAGAATTTAAAAATAAATATAAGGGTATTGATGTATTTATTATAGATGATATTCAATTCTTATCAGGAAAAGAAAAAACTCAAGAAGAATTTTTTCATATATTTAATAAACTATACGAAAAAAATAAACAGATAATTCTCTCATCTGACAGATTACCAAAATCAATAAGTTCTTTAACTGATAGATTAAAATCAAGATTTGAGGGAGGTATGATTGCGGATATCAGTTATCCTGATATAGAGACGAGGGCTGCTATCTTAAAAGCAAAAGCTCAAGAGAAAAATTTTTCTCTAAATGATGATATCTGTTATTATATAGCCGAAAATACTCAAAAAAATATAAGAGAATTGGAGGGTATTTTAAATAAATTAATAATACAACAACAATTAAATAAAAAATCTCTTAATATAGAAAATACAAAAAAGATTCTCAAAAATATATTGCAAGATAACTCTAATTCATATTCTTTTAGTAAGATATTAAAGGCTGTATCTAATTTTTATGATATTAACGAAAAAGATATATTAAGCTCATCAAGAAAAAAAGAGTTAGTAAAGGCAAGACAGATGATTATCTATATATTAAGAAAAGATTTAGGATATTCTTATCCTTGTATTGCAAAAAAATTAGGAGGAAAAGATCATACAACAATAATTTATTCCTTTAATAAAATAGAAAGAGATATAAAGAAAGACAATAATATACAAGAAAATTTTTCTTATATAAAAGAGAGTTTGCAATCTATGTAAAAGGTGGGGAAAAGTACTGTGTATAATGTGGGGAAAAAGAATGAATAAAAAAATAT
>PWII01000058.1 GCA_003561025.1 Candidatus Nealsoniibacteriota bacterium | reverse complement strand
CTTTTTTAGATGGAGAGAGTCAGGAGAAGAGACTTGGCAAGAGACAGAAAGAGAAGAAAAGACAGGAGAGGGCTCTTTTGAATCTACCTTAACAGAGCTCAACGCAAACACCTTATACGAATTCAAGGCAGTAGTAGAGTTTTCTGAAACAAAAGAAGAGACGGGAGATATCTTGGACTTTACAACAGCGATTCAAAGAGTGGCGAGTGGAGGAGGCGGTAGTGGCGGAGGAGGCGGTGGTAGTAGTGGCAGTGACAGTACTTCTAGCTCCACAACCAGCATCAATGAAGACAGTGAAGATAGTAAAGATAAAGAAAAAAGAGAGACAGACTCTATTAACGGAAGAAAGGAAAGGAGCTTAGAAGAGCTTAATGAGGAAAAGAGAAAGATAGATGAGACAGAGAAGACGATATCTTTTCTCCTTCAGTTGGTAAAAGAGAGAGAGGTTGGTCAAAAATTAATGGAGATGCTTTTTGATATAGAAGAGAGAGTTGAGATAATAAAGAAAGAGATAGAAAGTGAGATTAAAAGAAAAGAAGAAGAGTTAAGCGCACTTACAAGAGAAAAAGAGAGGGCTATAGAAATGGAAAGAAGAGCAAAAATAATTTTTTCTCTTTTGGAAAAAAAAGAAGATGAAAAGATAACTGAAAAGATTATCTTTGTCCTTGATAGAGTGGTGGAGATAAGGAAGAGAATTAATCAGCGAATAGAGATGATATAGAGTGCTAAAAAAAAAGTGCATTGCTGCACTTTTTAAATTTTCTTTAAGGAGGATTTAGTTTATCTTTTATTCTTTCATAAAGAAAGTTTAGATCTTTCTCATTTAATTCTTGATGTTCACTTTTTCTTGAGCCCCTCAACCATAGGTTGAGAGCGTAAATCTGGTCATCGGAAAGGTAAAGTTTTTTTCTTAACTTTTCTATCTCTTTTTGGTAATAGTCTCTTTCTTTAGAATCTTTACTCTTTCTAAAGAGCAGATAAGCATTAGCGTATTCGAGAATCTTTTGATTTTTATATGTTATTTTTCTATCAAAAAGAATCCCCTCTATTCTTGCCCCCATACTTGCTATTTCATCACGCGGAAAATATCTTTTTACCATTCTTTTCACTAAAAACCCCTCCTTTTTCCTCCTTACGTCTCTATATTAATGAGAAAGAACCTTAGTCATTATAACATTAAAGATATAGAAATAAAAGAAGGCAAGAGCTTCTTTCATCCTGAACCCTCTTTCCCCACGTACACCCCGGGGGTGTACGAAGGGGGGCTTTGATTGTGCCAAGTATTATCCCATGCAGACACAAGTTTTGTTGAATATCTTTTTTATGTTATATTAAAAAAATATTGTTTATTTTAGAAAGAAGATTTAAAATATAAACATAAGATAAAAATATGTCTTTTTTTATAGCCGGTCTATTTGGAGGCCTTTTAAGAGGAGGGGTTGGTCTATTTAAGTATATGACGTCTTATAAAGATGTTGAGATAAGGCCCCGTTATTTTGCTGCAACCATTCTATTTTCCGGATTTGTCGGATATATGAGTGCATGGATTGCTCTTGACCTAGCTAATTTTTTGGAGATAAAAGATATGCCCATCACCTTTGCAATTGTATTTGGTTATGCCGGTGGCGATTTTATAGAAAATATTTTTAAGATAATAATAAAAAAGCCGCAACTTTTTGATTTTAAAGAAAAATTTGAAAAGCTAAGTAATATAAAAGAGGATATTACAAAAGATGAGAAAAATTAGTCTGGAATTATTTTATAAGTTATGAGAATAGATCTCAAGGAGGAAGCAGCAAAATTGATGCAAATTGAAGGAGACGTAAAAGGAGAGGTTTTTCTTACACATGCTAATTTTATATTTCAAAAAAAGGGAGAGGAGGGAATAAGAAGAGTAGAGAAGAAATTAGAGGAGCTTGGCTATCTCATTAAACTTAGAGAAGTAAAGACGGGAAATTGGTATAAAGAAGCATTGAGCGCTTTAGTGATATTAACAGCAAAAGAAGTCTTTAACTGGGAAGAGAGAGATATCTATGAAATGGGCAATACTGCTCCAAAGACATCATTTATTGTAAAGATTTTTATTAGACATTTTGTTACTATTGAAGATGTTCTTGAAAAAATGGGACAATACTGGGAAAGGCATTACAATTTTGGGTCTGTGGAAAAAGGCACCTTTAATAAAGAAGAGAGATATATTACCGTAAAGATAAAAGGGTACCGATTTCATCCTCTGCTTTGCGGGCCATATTTTGAAGGATATCTGAATCGTATTGCACAGTTTTCGATAAAAAGCGATAAGATAAAAACAGAAGAGATAACTTGCGTTTTTAAAAGCGACTTGTATAATGAATATAAAATAACTTGGTAAAAAATATGAATAAAAAAATAATCGTTTTATTGCTACTATTTTCCTTAATCTTTTTATTTACCGGAGCTGGTGTGGCAAGAGAAGAGACTGCTAGAGAATTGAGAGGAATAGAGAATGTCTTGAGAGATATGTTGAGAAAGATTGATGATGCGGAGAGAAGCGGTGGCTTTGTGCAATATCCTGTCGTGGATACGTGGCCGATTACGGGGGGCCCGATGCCTTTAAATGGAGGAGCTGTTCCAAGTACGCCACAGACAACAACACCAAGACCCGCTCCTGCCCCTGCTCCATCACCACCTCCTGTTGTTACAGAGTCGGGGCCAATAGAGGGAATACCAAAAGGATTTTCTTTTATGTATGATATGAGCTTGGGATCGGGCAGAATAGATGTAAGATATTTACAGATTTTGTTAAACTATGATAACGACACTAAGCTAGCTTCTTCAGGAGCAGGTTCTCCCGGTAATGAAACTAGTTTTTTTGGCCCAATTACAAAAAGGGCAGTGAAAAAATTTCAAGAAAAATACAAAGGTGAGGTTCTATCTCCTCTTGGACTTGACGAAGGAACAGGATATGTAGGATTTAGAACGAGGCAAAAAATGAATGCTATTTTAAGAGGTGAGGTTGTTATTTCTCCTGGGTCTGATCCAAGCCCGGACCCTGAACCGGATCCAGATCCTGAACCAGAACCGGATCCCGAGCCTGATCCTGAAGAAGACTATATTTTAGAAATTCCTGATGTAGAAAATCCGTGTGGAGGGAGTAGAACTTTTGTTGATCATAGAAACTCAGAAAGATATTCTTTGGTAGAGATTGGGCCTCAGTGTTGGATGAAAGAGAATTTAAACTATGACCTAGAAGGAAGTTGGTGTTATAATAATGAGAGTGAAAATTGTGATAAATACGGAAGACTGTATGGTTTTGAAATGGCGGAAGAAGTTTGTCCTACAGGATGGAAATTGCCAAGTGATAAGGATTTTAAAATTATGGAGGTAGTTCTTGGAATGAGTAAGGAAGATGCGCATGAAGAGGGGTGGAGAGGAGAAGGAATCGGTGAAAAGATAAAGTCAGCAGCAGACTGGAACGGAAGTGATGCTTCCGGATTTTCTGCTATTCCGGGTGGGGGAAGGGAGTCCAGTGGAAATTTTTACGGCATTGATAATGGAGCAAGCTTTTGGACATCTACAGCATCGGGCACATCCTCTTGGACCAGAAATCTTTTTCCCGGCAGAAGCACGGTAAACAGGTCTTTACTTTCTAAGGGAAATGCAATTTCCGTAAGATGCATTAAAGAGCTATAGATAATTAATTATAAATATAAAAATAATAAGATTATAAAGATAAAAAAAAGATATATGAAACAGAAATTTATTATAATTTTTTTAATTTTCTTCCTTGCCTTTTCCTTTTCTTTATTTACCGAAGCACAAGACTTGGATGAGATAAAGAGAAGAGTGGCAAATCTTAGGGATGACGTTAATAGATTGGCTCGGCAAGTTGAAGGGTCGATTGGGACAGGAGTTAGCGGGAGAGGCTTTCCCGGAGTTCCGGAAAGCTTTAGATTTGATAGATATATGCGTTTTAGAAATGAAGGAATAGATGTTAAATATCTACAGATAGTTCTTAATTGTGATCCTGAAACGATGCTTGTAGAGCCACCCCATGTCGGCTCTCCGGGAAACGAGACACTAGTTTTTGGAAACTTGACTCGTAATGCAGTTATGAGATTTCAAAGAAAGTATGCAAAAGAGATACTTTATCCGTGGGGAATATCTTCTCCTACGGGAATTGTTGAGATACAGACAAAAAAGAAATTAAATAAATTGCTTGATTTGGGTGACTGTATTATAGATGGAGCAATACCATCTTCAAAAATGGACGAGTTTAGAAGGGAGGTATTAAGAATGATAGATGAATTGAGAAAATTGCAAGAGATGCTAGATAGTGTTCAAGACCCCGATAGCGATGTTGGAAAAAGAGGATATATTTTTTGTGATGACGCTACTGAAATCAGTATAGATATCTATTATACTGTAGATGACGTAAAAGATGGAACCATCTTTATGGAAGAAGAGATGCAGCTAGCAATTGATTCTGAAGATAAATCCGGTACTTATACAGTAGATGGACTTGCTCCGAACACAAGTTATACTTTTTATTTGAGAGAGGGAAGTGAAATATCTTCTCCGGAAATTGATAGTGTTGTTTGTCAAACTGCTTATGGAGATGGTGATCCTTTAGACCCAGACCCAAGCCCAGAACCAGAACCTGAACCAGAACCAGAACCTGAACCAGAACCTGAACCAGAGCCAGAACCTGAACCAGAACCTGAACCTGAACCTGAGCCTGAACCTGAACCTGAACCAGAACCCGAACCCGGGACAGCTTCAGTGCCAACAGATTTAAGACTAGGGGCTAGAATTGCAAACCCCGGAACATTAAGATTGGAGTGGAACGCTAATTCGGAGTCAGGCAGTAGTTACAATATATACAGAAGAATACAAGGAGGATCAGATTCTCATTCTCCCTATGCGTCCGGTATAACTGATAAGTTTTACAACGATGATGTTTGGGGAAGTTTCCATACAGTATTTTGTTATAGTGTAACTCATCTTTTGGGAGGCGTTGAAAGTGAAAAAAGTAATGAGGTTTGTGGAAGCTGGGATGAATTGGCATACTAATAGCAATGATAAGCTAAAAAAGAAACATGAGAAAGTATAAAAGCATTATTATAGGTGTTTTTGTCTTGTCTCTTTCTTTTTTCTTTTTTCTTTTTCTTTTTTTTGAAGGTAGTAAAGAATCTCAAGAAAAAGACTCTCTTATAGGAAAAACAAGCTATCTTATAG
>PWII01000043.1 GCA_003561025.1 Candidatus Nealsoniibacteriota bacterium | reverse complement strand
ATGACGGTGAGATTCTTCGCTTCGCTCAGAATGACGGGGAGGGCTAAAGACTGTATTAAGGAATTTCTTTGATTGCTTTTTTAAGGAATGATTTAAAGTCTTTTTTGTTTTTGTAGAAAGTTTTTAGTTTTTTTTGACTTTCGTAGATGTGAGGATAGTTGTGATTAAGAGGATATCTCTCTTCCTCTGTAGTCCAAGGCCAGAGTTTTATCATTTTCTTCTCTAGTCCGCATATTGCAAAGGCAGAGATTTCGGCAATTTTCCACTTTTTGTCACTACTTAAATTATATTTTGCAAACTCTTTCTTCTCAAAAATACAGAAGATGTGGGAGATAAGGAGCTCGTGAGCGGTTATTTTCCACATAAGATACGGATTTTCATTCCATCCCCTTATTATCTTATCTCCTCCCCAATTACTTATACCCTTATTAAAAAAGCTTACGACGCAGAAGTACTCATTATACTTCCAACTAAATCCGGTAATCTCTTCTGTTTTGGAGAAAAACTCTTCATTTATCTCATCCCAAGAAAGTTGGTAGAGACGGACCGTCTTTTCGAGAAATTGGGAAGAGCTACCATACTTTTTTTGAGTATATTTTTTGAGCTCTTTTATAAATTCTTCTCTCTTTAAAGAAGAAGTCTTTTTTAAAAGAGAAGAGCTTATTTTCCCCGCAAATCTTTCTTGATTTTTATCTCGTTTTAACAGTTCGTAGATTATGGCAAAGTCATGATCGTGATCTATTGTGAAGATTACTTTCATTATTCTATTATAATATAAAAAAGGGTCATATTAAAGAGCAGGGCTTTTGAAAAATAGAGTAAAACAGAGCTTAAAGAACAATTTCTCGGATAATACTCATATTACTAAATACATTTTTATCCGATATTTTGTATTTGTTAATAAAGCCGTGATGCTTTATCAAAAATCGGTCGTGAATCGTTATTATTAGTTATTGGTTATTTGGATATTAAGGAGCTCTTTTCTCTTTAAAAGAACTAGGCCAAAATTATATTTTTAAAAAAAGAACCAGTAACTTATTCCGGTTCTTGCTTAAGAACAACTCCTTTCAAGCAATTCGTATTGCTTTTCTATCTCTTCTTCTTCTATTCTTTGGTAGAGTATCTCTACCCTTTCAATCTTTATTTTCTTAGAAAATGACGGGTATTCCCATACATCTTCCTCTTTACAGCTCAAGAATTTTTTAATTTTCTTTGATGCGGTGGGAAGAAAAGGACTAACGAGAATTCCCAGGCTTCGAATTACATGTACAATTACAGCAAGATCGGTCTGGACCTCTTCTCTCTTCTCTTCATCCTTAATTTTGCTCCACGGCTCTTTCTTATCAACAAAGCGATTACCATGCTCAAGGATCCTTTTAATTTCTAGCCACGCTGAACGAAATTTTCCTTCTTCAATGAGCTTACCTACTTTCGGAAAAGCTTTTTTAGTTAACTCTAAAAGATCTTTTGCGTCCTTATCAAGAGAAGAAGTAACCTCAACACCTTCAGGAAAATTTTTCTTACTAAAAGAGAGCGCTCTGTGGACAAGGTTTCCGAATTTTCCGATAAGCTCGCTATTAACAAGATGAGCATAATCTTTCCAGATAAAGTCGGTATCACTCGTCTCTAACCCACTTACAGTCAAGTAAAACCGAATAGTTTCCGGATTAAAAGATTCAAGAAAAGACGGAAGCCATACCCCCCATCCTCTGCTTTTGGAGAACTGTTTTCCCTCAAAAGTCAGATACTCTGAAGAAAAAATATAATCCGGAACATTAAGCCTTCCTTCAGCAAGGAGAATTGCTGGCCAAATTATAGTATGGAAGGGGATATTGTCCTTTCCATGTACATAATAATGGCGGGCGTCCTTGTTGAGCCAGTAATCTTTCCACTCATCTTTATCTCCCTTTTCTTTAGCCCAAAGCTTGCTAGCAGAAAGATAACCGATTACCGCCTCAAACCAGACATAGATCCGTTTTTTTTCATACCCGGGAAGGGGAATAGGTATACCCCACCCTGTATCACGAGTAATTGCTCTGTCTTTTAGGCCTTGCTTTATAAAACTTTTGGCAAAACCTCTTGCATTTGCCCTCCATAATCCACTCTTTTCTTCTATAAACTTTTGAAGTTTCTCTTCAAGAGCTGATAATTTAAGATAGAAATGCTCAGATTCTCGAAACTCCAACCGGAGATCTTCATCTTTAACATCTCTTTGCAGTATCTTGGAGTTAATGCGAGGTTTTATAAGATCGGTGCCGTCCAGAAAAGATCCGCACTGGTCACACTGGTCTCCTCGAGCATCAGGATATTTGCATTTGGGACAAGTGCCCTCTACAAAGCGATCCGGCAAAAATCTCTCCAGAAAAGGAGAATAGAGTGCTTTTTCCGTTTTTGTATAAAGGTATCCCTTGTTATATAAATCAAGAAAAATTTCTTGCACTACTTTGGCATGGCTTTCTGTTGCTGTTTTGGTATAAATATCATAAGAAAATTGAAGACCGTTAATAAGGTTTTCTCTAAATTCATCATGATATTTATTGACAATTTCTTCTGGTTGAACCCCTCTCTCTGCCGCTTCTACGGCTATAGGGGTGCCGTAGCAGTCACTTCCGGAAACAAGAAGAACATTATCTCCAATCAAACGATGATAGCGAGCAAGAATATCCCCTCCCAAAAAGCCCGCCACGTGTCCTAAGTGAAGTGACCCGTTAGCATAGGGTAGTGCAATTCCAATAAAAATATTTCTCTTTTTCATATATAAGCTGCAAATTAGTTTAAAGTTTGCCTATGGTTTAAATTATACAAAATTTTTTTCAATTATATAAAACTTTGAACTTATTTGGATTTTGGATTTTGATATTTTACATTCATTTGGCATTTGAGCTTTGACATTTGTCATTTGTTAAATTTTAGAATTTAGGGTTTAGAATTTACTATCTATAACTTGCTATAGTAGACTCTATCATCTCTTTTATCTCTTTTTTTGGCTCCCAGCTTAGGAGCTCCTTTGCCTTTTTGTTTGAAGCAACAAGTATGGCCGGGTCTCCCTCTCTCCTTTTTGTTATCTTATAAGGGATATCTTTGCCGGAAACTTCTTTAAAAGCATTAATGAGCTCTAAGACAGATACTCCTTTTGATGTTCCGAGGTTTATAATATGGTCTCCCTTTAAGTCTAGCGCCCATATGTGCATCAACAATATCTTCTACGTGGATATAGTCCCTTATACAACTCCCGTCTTTTGTTTTGTAATCATTTCCGAAGACTTGGAGTTTTTCTCTTTTTTGAGAAATTACTTCTCCTATAATAGGGAAGATATTTTCTGCATTGGGGTCTATATAGTTTAATCCGCCATCTCCTGCAACATTGAAGTATCTTAGAGAGATATAGGAGATATCTTTTAGCTTTGCATACCAATCTATAATCCTCTCTGACTCTAATTTAGTAAATCCGTAGAAATTAATAGGGTTTGTAGAGTGATCTTCCTCTATAATTTCTCTTTTTGGCTCTCCGTAAACGGCAGCGGAAGAGGAAAAGATAATATCTTTTACCTTGTGCTCTACCATCTTGTTTAATATATTGATAGTGCCGATAATATTTTGTGAGTAAGTTTCCGGAGAGTTCATTGATTCTCCGGCACTCTTAAGAGCGGCAAAGTGAATTATCTTCTCTATCTTGCTTTTGGAAAAAACCTCTTCTAAAAAGCTTTTATCCAAGATATCTCCTTTTAAAAAATCTGCCTCTTTATCTACAAGCTCTCTCTTTCCTTTGGAGAGGTTGTCTATTACTAAGACATTAAAACCTCTTTCAATAAGCTTTTTAACGGCTACAGAGCCGATATATCCTGCTCCTCCAGTTACTAGTATTGTCATATGATGATTGACTTATGATTTATGGCTATTGGCTTTTAAATGATAATCAAGGAATCTAGGTGATAAAATCAAGGTAATTTTCTTTGTTTATTATTGTAAATTCGGCTTCTTTATAATTCTCAACAAAATCCTTCGGTGCCTTAGATATTTTGTCTCCCCACTTTATTTCGTAAGGAAAAAGCTTTCCCTCTCTCTCCTCAATCCAGTCAATCTCTTTTCTTTCATATGTTCTCCAAAAATAATTGTTAGAATGTATCTCCCGATATGCCTGTTTTTTCATCCGTTCCAAAACAATATAATTTTCCCAAAGAGAGCCAATGTCATTGCGTTGTTCTAGAGGATTATACTGTCTTATAATCGCATTCCTTACCCCGTTGTCATAAAAGTAGTATTTAGATTTTTTGGTAACCTCTTTGCGTAAATTTCTACTGAAGCCAGATAATTCTATAATTACAAATGCCTTCTCCAGCATAGAGAGATAATTTTTTACCGTCTCTTTTGCGATATTGAGTGTATTTGCAAGCTCATTGAGAGAAACTTCCTCTCCCACTTGAAAGGCGAGTAAACGAAGTAAATCAACAATTCTATTCTTATACCTAAGACCCTCTATCTCTACTAAATCTTTAAAAAGATAAGAGCTTACAATCTCATTTAATATATCTTTTTTGTAGCTATAATTTTCCGACATTAAAACCTCTGGATAACTGCCGTAAATCAATCTTTCTTCCAGTAAAGACTTAGTTTTAATAATGTCTTCCTTTTTCTGTAATTCAAGTTGTGCGACGGGAAAAAGAGTGTAGTTCCACTTTCTGCCTACAAGAGGTTCTCCTACTTGTTGCGCTAAATCAAAAGAAGAAGATCCGCTGGCAATAATATTTAAGTTTTTTACATGATCCACAATTATTTTCAAATTCAACCCAATATTTTTTATTTTTTGAGCTTCATCAATAACTAAAAGATCAATTCCCTTAAGTAACGATTTGTATTTTTCTACAGACTGAGAAGTAAACATCTTTTGCGTTTCTATATCTTCCCCATTATACAATTTATATTTCCCATTAAAGTTTTTAAGGAATTCGTTAATCAATATTGTCTTTCCAACACGCCGGGGACCATAGAGAACCGCAACACGACCGGGCTTGAGTCGATCTTTTATATGACTTGCTACCTCTCTTTCTATAAATTTGTTTTCTAAATTATTCATATTTTGGATAGTAAACTATCCATATTTTACTAAATTTGGAGAGTTATTGCAAATAATCTGCTCTCTTGCTTACAAGCTCTCTCTTTCCTTTGGAGAGGTTGTCTATTACTAAGACATTAAAACCTCTCTCAACAAGCTTTTTAACGGCTACAGAGCCAATATATCCTGCTCCTCCAGT
>PWII01000001.1 GCA_003561025.1 Candidatus Nealsoniibacteriota bacterium | reverse complement strand
GCCATTTCAGCCGGGAACGGTATACGGGGGTCCAGGCCCTGGTCATCTACTGGAGCTTCGTGGCCCTGGGGTCCCTCTTCTTCTACGCCGTCCAGTATCTGGCGCCCCGCCTCTGATGGCCCCGCGAGGAGGGAGCCCAGGAGGGAGCCCCGGAGGGAGCCCCGGAGAATGGAAGGGAGGCCGAGCCTCCATCCTCACGCCGGGTCTCGCCTTCGGCCTCCTCGGGGGCATGGTGGCCTGGACTCTCCACCTCGGGCTCAGCTACGCCTTGGTCCCCTTCGTCTGCGCGGCGGATCGGACGTGGGTCCTCCACCTCCTCACCGGAGGTACGGCGCTGATGGCCGGAGCCGCCATGGTCGTGTCCTGGCGGGTGTACCGCCGAGGGACAACGGAAACCCCCGGCTCCCCCGGCTCCTTCGGCGAAGAAGGCGGCGGCAAAGGAGGCGGCATCGGAAGTTTCCTGGCGATCTCGGGGATCTTTCTGAGCGGCTTCTTCCTCCTCCTCATCCTGGTGGAGGGGCTCCCCGCCCTCCTCCAGGGAGACCCCTGCGGTGCCACCCCGACCCTGGATCGCCCCATCATCCAGCGGGAACCCGGTCCCGGCGGATTCCTCTGGGCCCGGATCCACCCCGAGGGACTGGTCCCACCTGGAGAATGGTGGGCGGCCTGGAACCTGGCCCCCTGGCTACTGGGACCGATCTACGCCCTGGCCGCGCTCTACGGCACGGGGGTTCGTCGCCTGTGGCGGACGGCGGGACGGGGGCGAGGGCTCCCGGTGTGGAGGGTGTGGTCCTACTTCGGCGGCATCGCCGCCCTTCTCCTGGCCCTGGCCTCACCGGTGGACGCACTGGGCGGGACCCTCTTCTCGGTCCACATGGTCCAGCACATGCTCCTCATGGTGGTGGCCGCCCCACTCCTGGTGCTGGGACGACCGATGCTGGGGTACCTCTGGGCCCTTCCGGAGCAGGGTCGCCGGCGCGTGGCTCAGTGGTGGCAGCGCTTCCTCCCGACCCGCTGGGGCTCGTCTGTCATCACCCATCCGGCCGTGATCCTGATCCTGCACGTGGGTGCCCTCTGGGCATGGCACGTTCCGGAACTCTACCAGGCGGCGCTGGTTCACGCCTGGGTTCACCACCTTGAACACGCCAGCTTCTTCTTCACGGCCCTTCTCTTCTGGTGGGCGCTGGCCGAGTCCGGCGCCCGGGGGGTCTGGCCGGGATTCGGCGCAGGGATCCTCTACGTCTTCGCCACCGCGCTCCAGAGCGGAGCGCTGGGGGCCCTTCTTCTCTTCGCCAGGGAGCCGTGGTATCCGGCCCATGAAGAAGGAGCCGCGCTGTGGGGCGTCGACCTCCTGGTGGACCAGCAGTTGGCCGGCGCCATCATGTGGATCCCGGCCGGACTCGTATACGCGGGAGCGGCCGTGGTCCTGTTCCTGGGCTGGATGAGGCGGGCCGATCAGGTGACCGACCGCCGGGAGGGAAGGAAGCCCATCCATCGCACCTCTGTGGAGACGACATGAAGTACAGCTTGATCCGAGCGGCCCTCTGGGCGGTCTCGTTCCTCATCCTGGCCCTGGCTCCCATGCTCCTGGCCTACCTGGGTCCCGTTGCACCCCGGACGTTCTGGATCGAGGCGGGTGTGGCGCTGGGCTTCGTCGGACTGGGGATCATGCTCCTCCAGTTCGTCCTGACGGGACGATACCAGAGGGTGGCCACCACCTTCGGTCTGGACTCCATGCTCCAGTTCCATCGCCAGATGGGGATTGTGGCCGTCGGCTTCATCCTGGCGCACCCGATCGTCCTCTTCCTCTCCGACCCCGTGTATCTCGAGTATCTCGATCCCCGGGTGGAGCTCCCGCGGGCCGTGGCCCTGTCCGCGGTCACCGGAGCCCTTCTCCTTCTCCTGGCCACCAGCCTCTGGCGCCTCTCCTTCCGGCTCAGCTACGAATGGTGGCGCGCCCTCCACGGGCTGCTCGCCATCTTCGTGGTCTTCGTCGGGACCGTACACGTCCTCCAGGTGGGGTACTACGTTTCGGGAATCGGGAAACAGGTCGTATTCGCCGCCCTGGGGGCCGGCGCGGTGGCCCTGGTGGTGAACACCCGGCTCCTTCGTCCCTGGCGGATGCGGCGGCGGCCCTGGCGGGTGGAGGAGGTCCACGAGGAACGAGGCGACGCATCGACCCTTGTCCTCGTCCCGGAGGGACACGCCGGCATGACCTTCCTCCCTGGGCAGTTCGCCTGGCTCACCCTGGGAGAGACTCCCTTCACCCTCCAGCAGCACCCGTACTCCTTTTCCTCCAGCGCCCAGGAGGCGCCGAACCGGGTGGCCTTCACCATCAAGGAGGAGGGGGACTTCTCCGCGGAAGCCCGCACCGTTCGGCCCGGGACCCCCGCCTTCCTGGAAGGTCCCTACGGCTACTTCGTGCCTGAGACGGATCCGGGGATGGGGTGTGTGATGATCGCCGGTGGGGTGGGGGTGACCCCCTTTCGGAGCATGCTCCGCACCTTCGCCGATCGGGGCGACCCTCGCGAACTGCATCTCATTTTCGCCAACGTGTCCCCGGACCAGGTCATCTTCTTCGAGGAACTGGAGGAACTGAGGAGCCGCCTCCACCTTACGGTGGTCCATGTGCTGGAGGATCCCCCGGAGGGATGGAAGGGGGAGTCCGGTCTTCTCGACCGGGAGTTGCTGGAGCGGCATCTCCCGGAGACCCCCCCGGAGTTCGAATACTTCATCTGCGGGCCGGAGCCCATGATGAACATCGCGGAGTCCGCGTTGAGGGACCTCGGCATCCCCCAGAAACGCATTCTGTCCGAACGGTTCGACATGGTCTGAGTTCACTTCCCGGAGGAACGCATGCTGCATCTCAAGGTACGTCGCGTGGCCGAGAGCCTGGGACTGGTACTCCTGGTCCTCGTCTTTCTGGTCACCTGGGTCCGGACATGAGGGGCCTCAGCCGTCGCTGTCCCCGTCGCTGTCCGGCTGGGTCTCTTCCAGTGCTTCGTCCAGGAGCCGTCGGGCGCGGGTCATCCCCTCCCGGAACTCCGTCCAGGTTTCGCCTCCCTGTGCCGAGAGGGCCTGGAGTCGATCCCGGGCCTCTTCATAGTCCTTCCGGAGCATCTTGATCCTGGCCTCGAGGGCCGAGCGGCGTTCCGCCTCCGCCCGCTCCACACGGGACTGGAGCTCGTCGAGCCCCATGTTCCATTCTTCCAGCTGCGATCTGAGTTCCTCGGTGACGTCATCGTGCGACTGACCCATGGCATGGACTCCAATCAGGGGAAAGGGGAACGGACGTGAACCGGGATCGTCAGGGCGATACCCCGTCCACCGGGGACCTCCTCAAGAAGATCGAAGAGATGGAGGGCGAGGACCAGATACCCGTCGGGGAGATCACCGAGGTCATCGGCGGTCGGGCCCACGGCCTCGTGCTCCTCATCCTCAGCCTCCCGGAGACCATCCCCATGGTGGGCCTCTCAGCCATCCTGGCGGCCCCCATCTTCATCCTCGGCGTCGTCCTGGTGATCCGGGGCGCCGACCCCCCGGTTCCCGAGTGGGTTCGGCGACGCTCCCTTCCCCGGAAGAAGGTACAGGGCGCCATACGCAGGACCCGTCCCGTCGTGCGGTGGCTGGACCGGGTCGTCCGTCCCCGCTGGAACCGCCTGGCCACCGCGGGTCGTCTCCAGGGAACCATCTGCATTGTGATGGCCCTCCTGCTGGCCATCCCCATTCCCGGGGTGAACATCCTGGCGGCCGCCGCGGTAGCCGGCGTGGGCCTGGGGATCCTTCAACGGGACGGCCTCGTCATCGCCATGGCGGCTGGGGCCGCCCTCCTGGCCCTTCTGGGCTTCAGCGCGGTTGTGGCCGGGGCCTGGGGACTGCTCGGCCCGTGATCCCCCTGACCGGAGTGAAATCCGGAACTCCGCCCCTCCGAGACGGGGTAGGAATACGTGGGTCATTCCGTTCCCCCCCGGCGCTGAAAGGCGCCCCTGTTCCTCCATCCGGAGAAGCGCCATGGAAGACCATCAATTCGACCCGGAGTCCGATTCCCTCTCCTTCCCCGACGACTCGGTGGTGGGCATCCTGGACGACCCCGAGGGAGCCTCGTCGGCGGTGGACGCCCTCCTCGCGGCGGGGGTTCCCCGGGATGGGATCCAGGTGCTCTGCTGCGACAGTGGCGCCCGCCGTCTCGATCCCTCCGGCGAGCGGCACGGTGTTCTCGGACAGCTCCAGCGAATCATCCAGCACTTCGGGGACAAGGAGATCGGGCATGTCCAGCGGCAGGCCGCCGAGCTCCAGGCGGGGAAGTTCCTCATTGCCGCGCCGGCAGAGGATGACGAGGAAAGCCGGCGAGTGGCCGACATCCTCAAGGCCAATGGCGGGCACTTCATCAACCGCTATACCAGTTGGACCGTGGAGCAGCTCGAGGAGTAGCGGCGAACGGGGGATCTTCCGGGCCCGGGCTTCCTGGATGGGCTCGCCGAGATCCTGGATGGGATGGCCGAGATCTTCCCACCCGCTGGCGGCAGGGGTGAAACCGTTCCATCCTTCCCCATGAGCAACATCCAGACCCGGGAGGCCCGGGAAGATGACGTCGATGCGATCCGTGAGATCTTTCGCGGCACCTACGGCGAGGATTATCCCTTCCGGGACTTCTATTACCGGGATTGGCTGAAACGGGCCATCTACGGTGACCAGATGGTCATGGTGGTGGCTGAGGACGAGGAGGACGGCACGATCCTGGGCACCGGTTCGGTGGACATGGACATCGGCGCCCAGTCCGATCTGGTGGGGGAAATGGGGCGCCTGGTGGTCCACCCCGATGCTCGGGGGCAGGGCGTGGGCGGGGCCATCATGGACCATCGACTCCGGCTCATCCAGGATCGACTCCATCTCGCCATCGTGGACAACCGAACCGTCCACTCCTACTCCCAGCAGATCTCTCGCCGCTTCGGACTGGCGCCGGTGGGCTTCCTCCCCCTGAAGCACCGATTCCACCAGCGAGAAAGCATCGCCACCTTCGCCCGCCACTTCGGCCCCGCGCTGCAGCTTCGGAGCAACCACCCCCGAGTCATCCCCCTGGTGGCGTCCCTCGCCCAGCTGGCCATGAGCCACCTGGGGATGACACCGGACGTGGTGGTGGACGAGTCCGCGCCACCCTACCCTGCCGACGCCGACTTCGAATTTTCGGAACTGGAATCGGAACAGATGCCGGACCTACTCCGGATCAAGCGCGGCCGGGTGCAGGGTCGCGATGTCTTCGGTCCGATCCGCCTCCACTACGGATT
>PWII01000064.1 GCA_003561025.1 Candidatus Nealsoniibacteriota bacterium | reverse complement strand
TTATTATTGATTCTACTCCTTTATGACCGGCACTTCCCTTTAATAGGGAAATTTTTAAAACTCCTAGTGGAATATCGGTGTCATCGTGTATGATAATTATCTTTTTTGGTGAGTCTACAAATCTCTTGAAAGCCTCTTTTACTGCTCTTCCCGAGTTATTCATAAAGGTTAGAGGAAACAGAAGCACTATCTCTTTTTCTCCTATTTTTCCTTTTGTAATTAATGCATTTAATCCTTTGTCTTTTTCAAATTCAGCAAACCCCTCTTCTTTTTGTATTTTGGAAAGAACACGAAAGCCTGTATTATGAACCGATTCTTCATATTTTTCTCCGGGATTTCCAAGACCCACTATAACGTAATCAAAAAGCTTATCATTTTTTCTTTTTAAAAATCTTTTTTTTAATTTTTTCCACATTAATCTGTTGCAAATTAAAAAAGCCTCTGTTATCTTGTCTTTGTTTTTTTGAATTATACACTGTCTTGATAATTTTGGGAAATTCTGTTAATATTGCGACGTATGAAGGAGATTGCAAAAATTTTATTTGAGGTAGTGAAGATTGTCGCTTTTGCGTTAATTATAGTTATTCCTATAAGGTTTCTTTTATTTCAGCCCTTTATCGTACGAGGAGCTTCTATGGAGCCCAGCTTTGAGGAGTCCGACTATCTTATTGTTGACCAGATATCTTATCGCTTTCGTGAGCCGGAAAGGGGCGAGGTTATTGTTTTTCACTACCCGGATAATCCCCAAAAAAGGCATATTAAGAGAATTATAGGATTACCTGAAGAAGAACTCATCTTTGATGGAAGAAATATATTTATTATTGAAGACGAAAGCAAAAAATTATTAGAAGAAGATTATCATTTGCCGGGAAGAGAATTAAAAGAAGAGAGAATGTCTTTAAATAGTGGTGAATATTTTGTAATGGGAGATAATAGGAGTTCCTCTTTTGATTCGCGTGATTGGGGCCCCTTGCCTAGAGAAAATATTATAGGGAGAGTTTTTCTTCAGATATCTTTCTTTGATGTTTTTAGAAAAGTAGGTGTACCTGAATATTTATAAAAAACTTTATGCCCAAAAAGATACAAAGTTTGTCGGGGATGCATGATATTTTTAATTCCCGGTATGACTATTTTGAAAAGATAAGAGAAGTCTCTTCTAGAGTGGCAAAAGAGTATGGGTTTAAAGGAATTGAGTTTCCGATAATGGAGGAGACAGAGCTTTTTGCAAGAGGGGTTGGGGGAGTGACCGATATAGTTGAAAAAGAGATGTACACTTTTAAGACAAAGGGAGGCGATTTTGTCGCCCTCAGACCGGAAGGAACGGCTTCGGTGATGCGTGCATATATAGAACATAATTTTTATACAAGACCGCAACCGACAAAGTTATTTTATTTTGGTCCCTTTTTTCGTTATGAGAGACCGCAGGCAGGTAGATTTAGGCAATTTTGGCAGTTTGGACTTGAGGCTATTGGGAAGAGTTGCTTTGTTGTCGATGTGCAGATTATTAAAGTTATATCTAATATCTTTGAGGAGCTAGGGATTAAGACTAAGATTGAGGTAAACAATATGGGAGATCTCAAGTGTCGTAAAGAGTTCAAGACTGTGCTGAGGAGATATTTAAAGAAAAGAAGCAATCTTTTATGCAGTGACTGTAAGAGAAGATTAAAAGAAAACCCGTTAAGAGTTCTTGATTGCAAGCAGTGTATAGAGGTAAAAAGTGAGGCGCCGCAGATTATCGACCATATTTGCAAGCAGTGTCGAAGTGATTTTAAAAATTTTCTTGAATTTTTAGAGGAGCTGGATATTCCATATAATCTAAATCCATTTCTTGTTAGAGGGCTTGATTATTATACGGGAACGGTATATGAATTTTTCCTAGAAACGGAAGATGAAGAAAGGATGGCGGTTGGAGGAGGAGGCAGATATGACGGGTTAAGCAAGATTTTGGGAGATGAAGAGAGACCTGCAACGGGAGTTGCGATTGGAATTGAGAGAATAATTCTTGCAATGGAAAAGAGTGGTGGAGATATAATTGAGAAAAAGATTCCCGATGTTTTTATTGCTCAGCTTGGCGATTTAGCGAAGAAAAAAGCATTAAATCTTTTTGAGGAGATGAGGAATAGCAAGGTAGATGTAGCAGAGTCTTTTGGTCAAGACTCATTAAAGAGTCAAATGAATAGAGCAGATAAGCTAGGAGCAAAAATTACGATTATTATAGGAAAAGAAGAAGCAGTGGAAGATAGAGTTATATTGCGAGACATGAATTCCGGAGAACAAGAAAAGATAAAGACAGAAGAAGTCTTAAAAGAGGTTAAAGGGAGATTAAAAAAGAATAAAAATAAAGATTAAAAATGAGTTGTATCTTTTGCAGGATTGTCAAAAAGGATATTCCTGCGGAAATAATAAAGGAAGATGAGAATATTATCGCTTTTCGGGACATAAATCCGAAGGCGCCGATTCATATTCTTATTGTTCCCAAAAAACATATCTCTTCTTTGAATGAATTAAGAGAAGAAGATAAAGAGCTTATTGGTCAAATTTTTCTTTTTGTAAAGGATGTTGCAAAAGAGCTGAAGATAGACAAGGGAGGATATAAAGTGTCGATAAATGTAGGCGAAGGGGGTGGTCAAGAGATATTTCATCTACACGTTCATCTGCTTGCAGAAAAAAGACAATAATTATTAAAGGTTGAAATTGTTTAATTATTCAAGTTAAATAGATATTAAAAATTAAAACAATATGGCTTTAGAAGTAAAAAGAAAAGAAAAAGAAAATAATAGTAGTCTGGTTCATAGATTTACACGATCTGTAATGCAGAGTGGAATTATAAGAGAGGCTCGTTCTAGGCGTTTTAGAATTCGGCCTATTAGCGAGAATGCAAAGAAAAAGAATGCACTGAGAAAGATTAGGGCTAAGGCGGAATATGAAAGAAAGTTAAAAATGGGAGAGATTAAAGGGAGATAAAATTTGTGCTAGAAGTAAATAACTTTACCAATTTTTCTATTGACAAAGAGCTTTTTTCTACGATTGTTAAGAGAGTAATGGAAAAAGAAGGAAAGAAGGGAAATATCTCTTCTGCGCTTGTTACGGAAGAGGAGATAAGGAGGATAAACAAAATTTATCGCAAAAAGGATGATTCAACCGATGTTCTTGCGTTTTCATATAGTAGAAAAAATTTGATAGGGGAGATTATTTTATGTCCTGCGAAGATTAAAAAAAATGCCAAAAAAGAAGGAGTGGCTTTTGAAGAAGAACTGATAAGGGTATTTGTTCATGGAATCTTGCATCTTCTGGGATATAGGCATAAAAGAGAAGAAGAAGAAAAGGAGATGAGCAAAAAAACTAGGAGCATATTGCGGGATTTGAAAATAATTTGCTAAAAGGTTAGAATGGATTAAGTAGCTTTAATTTTTGAAATATGATACTTAATTATAAAGATAATTGGACCATTAATTGGTTGCTTTAACAAAAGAATCAATTTGGTTTTAAAAGTATAGTGAGCAAAAAATCCACAATTGCCGCACTAGATATAGGTACCGGCAGCATAAAGGCGATTATTGTTGAGAGGCAACACAAGGAGAGCGGTTTTAAGATTTTAGGAAAAGCGGAGAGCATCTCTTCAGGAGTCAGGAAAGGAGTTGTTGTTGATCCGGAAAAGGCAGGAAAGGTTATTAAAGCGACAATGAGTGAAGCAAAGAAAGAGGCGGGATATGATATAGATGACGTTTATGTAAATATAAATAATGCTCACATATTTTCTCATTTTTCTAAAGGGTCGGTTTCAGTTTCTCGTGCTGACCAAGAGATAACTAAAGAAGACGTTGAAAGAGTAATAGAGGCGGCACAAGCGTTTACTCTTCCTCAAAATAAGGAGATACTAGAAGTTATACCCAGAGAATTTATACTAGACAAAGAGGGTAGCATAAAGAATCCCGTAGGTCTTCATGGAGTAAGATTGGAGACGGAGATTCTTGCTATTGGTGCCTTTGTTTTTCATTTAAGAAACTTGAGTCAAGCAGTACTAAATGCAGACCTGCAAGCAACTGACATGATATTAGGACCAATTGCTGCTGCTAGAGCGGTGCTTACACCAGATGAGAAAGAGCTTGGCTCTCTTGTTGTTGACTTAGGAGCAGGAACCACCGGAATATCCGTTTTTGAAGAAGGGACATTGCTGCATACGGCGATAAGACCGATTGGGACAAACAATATAAGGAATGATATCGGAATAGGGCTTCAAGTAGATGTTGCAACGGCAGAGCATATAAGAAATAAGTTTAGTGATTCTATATTGGGGCCATCAAATGCAAAAAAAGAAAAGGTAAGAATCGGTACGGGAGAAGAGATATCTTTTAAAAGATCGGAGATAAAAAAGATAGCAGAGCCGAGATTGGTGCAGATTTTTGAGGAGATAGAAAAGGAGCTTAAAAAAATATCGAGAGATAAGCTTCTTCCGGGAGGAGTAATTTTAACAGGAGAGGGCGCAAAAACACCGCACCTTGTCGGACTTGTAAGAAAAAAATTGGGACTTCCATGTAGAATAGGGGGCCCACGTAAGTTTTTTCCCTCTGAAGATGATATAAGATTCTCTACCCTCTGCGGTCTTATTTTGGCCGGGATGGACTTAGAGGAGGATTATACAGGAGGAGGAGTTAATGTAAAGGGAGCATTAACAAAAATTAAAAATATTTTTAAAGTATTTTTACCATGACAAAAGGATTGCCAAAAATTAAAGTTGTCGGTATTGGGGGATCAGGAGGGAATGCAATTTCAAGAATGGCTGGATGTGGTATTAAGGGAGTTGAGCTTGTTGTTATAAATACCGATTTTCAAGACTTACAAGAGGCGAAAGGTGATACGAAGCTAAGAATAGGAAAGAGAGCAACAGAGGGTTTGGGAACAGGCATGAATCCTGAAACAGGGAAGATGGCGGCAGAAGAGGATAAAGAAGATATACACAATGCTCTCAAAGATTCTGACATGGTATTTTTGACATGTGGTCTTGGGGGTGGAACGGGAACAGGAGCATTGCCTATAGTCGCGGAAATTGCAAAAAATACAGGAGCACTTACTATTGCGGTAGTGACAACGCCATTCTATTTTGAAGGAAAAGAGAGAGCTAAAATCGCAAAGAAGGGACTAAAAAATGTACAAGATAAGGTTGATACATTGATTCCGATATCTAATGACAAGCTTCTTTCTACGCTCGATCCCAACATATCTCTCTCAAAGGCATTTTGGGCTTGTGATGAGATATTGCGCCAAGCTGTTCAGGGAATATCTGATCTTATTACTTTGCCCGGAATTATCAATATAGATTTTGCAGATGTAAAGGCAATTATGAAGGATTCCGGTTCTGCTCTTTTTGGAAAAGGGGAGGCAAAAGGAAAAAAGAGGGCGGAAGAAGCGGTGACACGCGCCCTAAACCTACCTCTTGTTAATCTGTCTTGCGAGAACGCCAAAGGAGTTCTTTTTAATGTTAATGGAGGAAAAGACTTGAGTCTTTCCGAAGTTAGCGAGATAGCGGAAGTTATAAAAAAGAGAGTCTCTCCCAGTGCTAATATTATTTTCGGTGCTGTTGAGGACGATAAATTGGAAGAAGGCGAAATTAAAGTAACTGTAATCGCCACTGGATTTTAGGACATTTGTATATTAATAGCTCTATATAATATGTTCAATTAATGAGCATATTATTTTTGTTAAAAATAAAAAAAATGATAACTAAGGTAAAAAAAAGAGACGGAAAAACAGTACCCTTTAACAAAGATAAGATAGAAAAAGCTGTCTATAAGGCGCTTACATTTACAAAAGAGGGTGATAAAGAAAAGGCGAGAGAGATTGCGGATAGCGTCTTTGATCTACTCTTGAGGAGATTTAGCAGGGAAGAGGTTCCCACGGTTGAAGAGATACAGAATATCGTTGAAGAGGTTTTGATGCTTGAAGATTTAATAGAGACAGCGAGAGCATATATTATATACCGAGAAAAGAGAAGGGAAGTCAGAGATGCTGTCGCAGGATTCGATGAATCAACAGAAATTATTGAGCAATATATTGATGAGCTAGATTGGCAAGTTAAGGAGAATGCAAATATGACATATTCGCTACAAGGATTGAATCAATATTCAACATCCTATATTTCTAAAAAATATTGGTTAAACAAAATTTATCCTGAAAGAGTCAGGGAAGCGGCAAAAAATCAAGACTTTCATATACATGACCTAAATCTACTTGCCACGTATTGTTGTGGTTGGGACTTGCAAGACCTTCTCCTTAGGGGTTTTGGTGGTGTGACCTCCAAAGTAGAATCAAGTCCACCGAAACATCTCAGGCCTGCTCTTGGCCAAATTGTCAATTTCTTTTTTACACTTCAAGGTGAAAGTGCGGGAGCTCAGGCGATGAGTAATTTTGACACATTTTTAGCACCATTTATAAAAAAGGATAAACTTAATTACAAACAAGTAAAGCAGGCTATACAAGAATTTGTTTTCAACTGCATGGTGCCTACTCGTGTCGGCTTCCAATGTCTTTCAGAAGATACTGAAATTTTAACCAAAAACGGATGGAAAAGCTATGCTGAAGTAAAAAAAGGGGACATTATTAAGACATTTAATCTTGAAAAGAATATTATAGAAGACAAAAAGGCGAAGAAAGTATTTAAAAGAGAGTATAGTGGTGAGATGTATCGTCTTTTGAGCAAAACAGAAGACCAGTTAATTTCTCCGGGGCATCGAGTCGTAAGAAAAGATATTGATACACAAAAATATCTATTGGAAGAGGTAGAAAAATTGATGGAAAGAGATATTCCGCATCTTATACCTATTGCCGCAAATAATAATAACAGAGAAGTTAATCTTACAAACGAGGAGATAAGGCTTATTTCATTTATTGTTAAGGGAAGAGTTGTGCAGAAGAAAGGAGATAAAAAGATATTAAAGACATTACATTCTATAAGAAAAAATTCTGCAAAATATGAGGAAGTGATAAGTATTCTCTCTCTTCTTAAGATAGATTTTTCCGCAAAAGAGAAGAAAGAGGAAAAAGGAAAAGTATTGTTATCAATAGATGCGGGAAAAAAACTAAAACGGATTATAGATATTATTGAAAATTGTGATAAAGAAAGCACTATTCCAAGAGACTTATTGGAGATGAGTCAATGCCAGAGTAAGCTTTTTGTAGAAGGATATTTTGCAGAAGAAGAGAAAAGATATGAGACTATTTTTAACAAAAAAGACGTAGATTCTTTGCAAAGAATTATAGTTAATGCCGGATACGGGTTTGAGACAAAAGAAAAATTTAGCAATAAGAAAAAGACTTATCTCTTAAAAGTTAGTAGAAGCAAAGAAGCCTATATACAGACTATCAAGAAAGTTTCTTATAGTGGAATTATATGGTCGGTAAATAGTGACAATGAGACAGTTGTTGCAAAAAGAAAGGGAAAGGTTTTTATAACAGGAAACACTCCTTTTATAAACATATCTTTAGACGTAAAGGTGCCGGAATTTTTGAAAAATCAACCCGTTATAATCGGAGGAGAGCCACAGGACGAAACATATGGAGAGTTTCAGAAGGAGATGGATATATTTAATAATGCTTTTTACGAAGTTCTAATGGAGGGAGATTCAAAGGGAAGGGTTTTCACTTTTCCGATACCTACGATATCTATTACCAGTGACTTTGATTGGGAAAACAAGTCACTAGATAAGATGTGGGAGGCGACGGCAAAATATGGAATAAACTATTTTTCTAACTTTGTTCAGTCAGACATGAACCCGGAGGACTTTAGAAGTATGTGTCTTCATTCTGAGGAAATTATCTTTGTAAAAGACGAGGAGAGGGTTAAGAAAGTTACGATAGAAGAGCTCTTTAATGAATATAAAGGAAGAAGGATAGACGAGGAGTGGTTTGAGCTAGATAAAGAGATTAAGAGCATCTCCTTAAATCCTGAAACAGGAAAGACAGAGTGGGTTAAGATAAGTAAATTTTTGCAAATTACTGACAATAAGATGATTACGATAAAGACAAAAGATAATAAGAAGATGAATGTTAGCAGCAATCATCTTGTGGCGATATTTACAAATGAAGGAATTAAGACAAAGAAGGCAAAGGAAGTTGCCAAAGACGATCTCTTATTGACATTAAAGAAAAATAAGAGCATATCGGAAAAAGAGATAAGTGAGCTTTTTAGTGATATTAATAATGAAACCGCCTATCTTGATGGAGTAAATCTTTCTAGTGAAAAGATAGAAGAGATAAAGAATTCTGACTATCTTGTGGTTGGAATAGAAGAGATAGAGACAAAAGAGATGGAAAAATTTTGTAATTTTTATGATATTGAGCTTGAGAAAAACCACTACTTTGTTCACTCGGAAGGAAATATCACTCATAATTGCTGTAGACTTAGACTTGATAACAAAGAGCTTGTAAAGAGGGGAGGCGGTCTTTTTGGATCACAGCCATTAACGGGAAGCATAGGAGTTGTCACTATTAATTTGCCGCGTATCGGCTACTTGTCAAAGACGAGAGAAGACTTTTTTAACCGCCTCGCCGATATAATGGATTTGGCAAAAGAGAGCTTGGAGATAAAGAGGAAGGTGCTTGATGATTTTATAGAAAAAGGACTTTACCCTTATACAAGACACTATCTCTCATCTGTTAAAAAACTTAGAGGATCTTATTTTGGTAATCACTTTTCTACAATAGGGCTTATTGGGATGAATGAGACACTGCTCAATTTTTTAGGTGAAAGCACAGGCACGGAGAAGGGGAGAAGATTTGCACTTGAGGTTCTTAAGTTTATGAGAGAGAGACTTGTCTATTACCAAGAAAAGACCGGCAATCTGTATAACTTGGAGGCAACTCCGGGAGAAGGAGCATCATTTAGACAAGCACGAATAGATAAAGAGAAGTATCCGGACATAATCACTGCAGGAACGAAGGAAGCTCCCTACTATACGAATTCAGTTCATCTTCCGGTAGGATTTACGGACGATCCATTCCAGGCACTGGATTTGCAAGATGATTTGCAAGCAAACTTTACAGGAGGAACTGTCTTGCATCTCTTTTTGGGAGAGAGAATTGATGATCCGGATATGGCAAAAAGGTTTGTTAAAAAAGTTTTTGACAATTATCATCTGCCCTATATTACGCTCAGTCCTACCTTTTCAATTTGTTCGAATTGTGGTTATATAAAGGGAGAGGTAGAGTATTGTCCAAATTGTAGAATAAAAGCACCAAAAAAGGTTGTTAAAAAAATTAATTAAGTAAATTATATGGAAAAACCTATATTTAATATAAAAGAAAATGCGATAAAGGAGAAAAAATGCTTTGATTGCAATAATAAGATAGAGATTATAAAAGACAACATAAAGGATGGAGCACTTCTTATTTATGAAGAAAATGGCGAAGATATTTTTGTTCTAAAGTGCGATAAGTGTCTGGAAAAGAGTAAAGAGCTTATAAACTATAAAAAGTGTGAAGTTTATTCAAGAATTGTCGGCTATCTTCGGCCTGTAAATCAGTGGAATGCAGGTAAAAGAAGGGAATATGAAGAGAGGAAAGAATATAAAGTAACAGAATAAGTTGTGAAAATTGGAGGATTAGAAGAAATTACTCTCATCGATTATTATAAAAAAATTGCGTGTATCGTCTTTTTGTCAGGATGTAATTTTAGATGTCCTTGGTGCTATGCACCTGAGCTTGTCATCCCTTCAAAAATTAGAAAGCATCCTCAGATAGAAGAAGATTTTTTCTTAAATTTTCTTCGCAAAAGAAGAGACAAACTAGATGGAGTTGTTGTTTGTGGGGGAGAGCCGACTATTCATAAAGAACTACCCTTTTTTTTAGAAAAGATAAAAAAAGAGGGCTTTTTGGTAAAGCTGGATACCAATGGAACTAATCCAAAAATGATAATGAGTCTTATTGAAGAGAAATTAGTAGATTATATCGCAATGGATATCAAGGGTCCTCTTAATAACTACAAGAGATATACTTTAACTGATTGCAATATAGCTGATATAAGAGAAAGCATTGAGATAATTAAAAGAGGTAAGACGGATTATGAGTTTAGAACGACAGCAATTCCCGAAATTCATAAGAAAGATGACTTTATGGAGATAGGAAGAGAGATAAGTGGGGCAAGGAGATACTTTATTCAATCCTTTTTAGCAAAAAAGACTATTGATAAAAATTTTCTAAAAGTTAATCCTTTTACAAAAGAAGAGTTAACTTTGTTTAAGAAAAAAATAGAACCATTTGTAAAAAATTGCGAGATAAGATAGGAGCCTCAAGAATAGTGTCTCTTTTTTGCCTCTCTTTTATTTTAGGTATATTTTTTGCGCCGATCAGTATTATGGTCGGATTTTTTTTGGTCGGCATCTTGTCACTCTTCTTTAGAAGTGCTTTTTTTACATCACTCTGTATTGTCTTTTTTCTTTTTGGATCATTCTATTTTCTCTATTTCCTTTATCTTGTGCCGGAAGATATAGACACTCCTATTGAAGGGAGAATTGTAGACTATCCGAAGATACAAGAAAATTCAATAAGGGCTCTCTTTAGGCATGAGGAAGGGGAGGCTCTTTTATACCTAGACCATCAAAAGAGTATAGATTATGGGGACATGGTTGTTGTGAAAGGGGAATTCAAAAAACCGACACCCAGAGGTTATGAGAATTATTTAAAAAAGGAGGGCATCTATCACATATCTTATTATCCAGAAATAAGAAGGATAGGAAACGAGAAGGACTTTTTTTATGAAAAGCTTTATCTTTTTAGAAAAAAAATGCAAGAAAACTTGAGAAGCTCTGTGAAGGCTCCAGAAGTATTTCTTTTGGAAGCGATAGTACTTGGGAAAAGAGACTCTTTTAGTGACGAATTAAACAAGATGCTTAGCATATCCGGAACAAGACATATTACGGCGATATCGGGAATGCATATTGTAATCTTATCTTCCTTGTTGTTTTTTTTGTTTACCTTCCTTTCATTATCAAGACGAAAAGCGGCTATATCTTCTCTCATCTTTATTGTCTTTTTTGTTATCTTTGTCGGCGCTCCTGTTTCGGCAATAAGGGCAGGAATAATGGGAGGTCTCTTATTATTATCACACTTTTTTTATAGGCGAGTATTTTCGTTTAATCTGATAATTTTTGCGGCAACGATAATGCTTCTATTTAATCCTTTTTTGCTTCATTTTGATTTGGGCTTTCAGTTATCTTTTTTGGCTGTTTGTGGGATTTTTTTCCTCTATCTTCCTGTTAAAGAATTTTTATCCGAGGAAAACAGAGGTGTTTTTAAGAAAGAAGATAAAGGAAAAATTAGATATTTTTTTTACAGACATGAAAAATTGAAAGATGTCATTTCAATTACGTTAGCGGCGCAAATACTTGTATCTCCTTTAATTCTATATAATTTTGGATATATCTCTATCTTTTCTATCTTTATAAACACTATTATTGTTCCTCTGCTTCCTTTTATCTTGGTGATGGGGTTTTTGACGGCAATAAGTGGATTTTCTCTCTTTGCCGTACCTCTCTATTTAATTCTTAAAACATTTTTCTTTTTAGTTGAAAAGACATCCACTCTTCCTTTTTCTGCAATAAAAATAGAAGAAGTTTCGATTTTAATAATCTTTCTCCTGTATCTCTTAATTTTTTATCTTATTTTAAGAAAAAGGAGGACAAATTTTTTTTCTAAAGAACAATCCTATTAACCCGTCGTTCTGCGTTCTGATTAACTTCTAGCTGTCACTCTGAGCCCCCTCTCCCCGTCATTCCGAGCCCTTAAAACCCCAGTCATTCCGAGCCCTTCAAAACCCCAGTCATTCCGAGCCCTTCAAAACCCCAGTCATTCTGAGCCCTTCAAAACCCCAGTCATTCTGAGGGAGCGAAGCGACCGAAGAATCCCCTCAAGATAGGAAGAGATTCTTCGGCTACGCCTCAGAATGACTAAGAAAAAGGAGTCTCAGAATGATAAAAATATATTACAGAAGCAACCTTCTTCTCGCCAGATTTTAACCTACTAATTGCGTGCTATTGAAAAAAATTATCTTTTAGCTTATAATTATGCATATATAAAGGTCGTTGGAGCACGACAATTAAAAATATAAATAATACAATATTAATAAATTATAAATTTATTAATTAAAATAATCTTATGACTGAAGCATATTGTGTAAAGTGCAAGGCCAAAAGAGAGATGAAAGACGAGAAGGAAGTTGAAATGAAAGGAAAGGGGGGAATGAAAAGAAGAGCGCTTAAAGGAGAATGTCCCACCTGCGGAACGAAGATGTTTAGAATACTCGGTAAAGCAAACTAGGCTTTATTCTTTATTTAAAACCACCAAAAAAATTGGTGGTTTTAAAATTTGAAAATGCACAAAAAGAGACTGGTTATACTCTTGTTATTTTTCTTATTATTGAATATTTTTTCGTGGAATTTTCTCTTCTCTTTGGAAAAAGAACTTGAGGTTGTGTTTTTTGATGTCGGTCAAGGAGATGCTATTTTTATAAAGACGCCACAAGGACATAATATCTTAATTGACGGAGGTCCCGGGAACATTGTTTTGGAAAAGATAGGAAGAGAGATGCCTTTTCTTGATGAATCAATTGATCTTGTTGTATTGACTCATCCCCACTATGACCATGTATCAGGACTTATCGATATTTTAAAAAACTATAAAATAGAAGATGTATTGTGCACGGGGGTTTTATCTGAAAGCAATATTGGTAAGAAATGGAATAGAATTATTGAAGAAAGGGGATATAGGGTCGCTCTTGCCGGTCAAAGGATTTTAGCAAACGATATACATATTGATATACTTCACCCTACAAGAAAATTGAGAGGGGAAAAGATAGGAGATTTAAATGAGGCATCAATTATTATTCGCTTGAGCCACAAAGGTAAAAACTTTTTGTTTATGGGAGATGCCTATAAGAAGCAAGAAAGAGAGCTTCTTTCATTAGAAAGAGAGTGTAAAAAGAGACACGATGATTGCTCTTTTTTTGAAATTAGCGCAGATGTTTTAAAGGTAGGGCATCACGGCTCTAGAACATCGACGACAAGTGATTTTCTTTCTGTCGTATCTCCTGAATTTGCCGTAATACAGGCAGGAAAGGATAATAGATATGGTCATCCTCATGATGAGACAATTGAAACATTGGAGAGAGAGATGGTCAAGATAATGAGAACTGACAAGGATGGAGACATTCGATTTGTTTATTAATATTTTTTGTAATATAATGAGGTGCGATGTAGATTAATAGAAACTAATTTATAAATAGATATGGAAAAAAATAATTTATCTCAAATTCCTGACTATGATCTTCCTCCAATTAAAGAAGATTTTCGTCACACATTTCAGTGGAGAATTTTTCGTATTATGGCAGAGTTTGTAGAAGGATTTCAATTTGTTGCTGATTTTGAAAAATCGGTAGCAATTTTTGGATCAAGCTCTCTTAAAAAAGAGAGTCCTGATTATCAGAAGGCAAAAGATTTTGGAAAATTGCTTGCGCAAAATGGATTTACTGCAGTTACGGGAGGAGGTCCCGGGATTATGGAGGCAGCAAACAAGGGAGCATATGAGGAAGAAAAGGGTAAATCTATCGGAATAAACATACAATTGGAAGAGGGAGAGAGAGCAAACAAGTATTTAGAGAAATCGATAGGATTTTACTATTTTTTTACACGTAAAGTAATGCTCTCTTTTGCTTCGAGCGGGTATGTCTTTTTTCCGGGAGGGTTTGGAACTCTTGATGAGTTTTTTGAAATAGTTACCCTTATACAAACAAGAAAGATGCCAAAAGATGTTGTGGTAGTTGCGGTAGGAAAAGATTTCTGGGAACCGCTTTTTTCTTGGATGAAAAATGATCTTTGCCATAAATACAAGACAATTAAGGAAGATAATCTGAACATCTTTAAGCTTGTAGACAGCCCTGATGAAGCATTTGAGATTATAAAAAGAGACTTTGAGTATAAACATAAAAATCAATAATTATTATTTTAAAATTAAAAATATGAAAGATTTAGAGTTTCCCATTTTTAAGACAAAAAAAGAGAATGACCGTCCTTTTAACCTTTCTGACCCAAAAGAGAGAGAAGAATACTTTTTATTTAAGGCTAGTGATGAGATAGGGGCGATACAGAGATACTTGGAAGAAAGCGCCTTTATCGTATATCTTTTAGGAAAAAAGAGTGCGGGAAAGGGAACTTACTCTAAAATGCTTGCTGAAGTAATTGATCCGGAAAAGATAGACCATTTTTCAATTGGAGACATGATAAGAGAGATAGATAAAGAGTTGAAGGATGAAGACAAAAAGAGAGAGCTTCTCTCGTTCCTAGAAAAGAACTATAGAGGGGTAAATTCAATTGAAGAGATAATGGAGATATTGCAGGGAAGAAGTACGACAAAATTGTTGCCGACCGATTTTATACTAACAATGGTAAAAAGAGAGATTTCTAAGCGTGGAAGGAAAGTTATCTTTATAGACGGTTTTCCCAGAAATATGGATCAGATATCATATTCACTCTTTTTTCGTGATCTAATTGATTATCGTGATGATGCCGACTTTTTTGTTTTAATTGATGTTCCAGAACAAGTAATAGACGAGAGAGTAAAGTGGAGAAAAATTTGTCCAAAGTGTAATACTTCACGGAATCTAAAGCTTCTTCCGACATCAAAGATTGATTATAACAAAGAGAAAGATGAATTTAATTTAATTTGTGATAATAAAGATTGTGTTGGTGAAAAGATGGTAAGAAAAGAGGGAGATGAGGCCGGTATAGATCCAATCAGAGGAAGACTAGAGACGGACGAAAAACTCATTAAGCAGGCATTTAATTTATACGGAATACCAAAAATACTTCTTCGTAACTCTGTTCCGGTAGAAGAGGCGGATAAATACGTTTCTAAATACGAGCTTACACCCGAATACAACTATAAGTGGAACGAAGAAAAGGGAGAGGTTGATATTATTGAAACGCCGTGGGTTATCAAGGACGACAATGGAGTAGAAAGTTACAGCTTAATGGCTCCTCCCGTTGTTGTTTCTTTCATAAAGCAGCTCGCGGAACTATTAAAGAGCAACTAGATTGGCTTGTCGAAGAATCCCTTCACATCTTTTGTCATTTTGAATTCCCCCTTTGTCATTCTGAATTCCCCTTTTGTCATTCTGAGGCGCTAGCCGAAGAATCCCCTCACACTCCTCCGAAGAATCCCCTCACACTCCTCCGAAGAATCCCCTCACACTCCTCCGAAGAATCCCCTCACACTCCTCCGAAGAATCCCCTGACTCCTCGTCATCCCGAGCTTGTCGAGGGATCCCTTCAAGAAGGATAAAGAGAGAAGATATCATTTCAGTATCATCTTGCATTGTACAACACTTGGGCTTGACGAAAAAGAAAGAAGAGATACAATAGAATTACCTGCTCATTTAAAACAAAAAATCTGAATTATCTTTTTTAGGGAGCCGAAAATGATTCATAGCCCGTGGGTTATGACTGAGGCACCCACCTTAATTTATTCTCAGATTTTCTGAAATGAGCAGGCCTAAGGATACCTCAATAAGAGGTATTTTTAGTTTTTAAAGAGCGCGTAAAGCTATTTGTAATTTTATCTTTTTTTCTTATGTTAAATCGCGACAACTTTTTAATAGAAGAGCTGTCCTTGCAAATAAATTAAAAAAGTTATACTCTTTTTTTAGGTATTTTTGTTATATAATAATATCTAATTATTGGGATTAATTAATATGGAAAAAGAAATTTATCTAATATCGTCTTTTTATCTTGTAGCAACTTTTGTTTTGCTTGTTTCCGGGACAAAGATGTATCTTGTTTTTCGAAAAAAGAAAAAGAGTGATACTATTCGCTATTTCTTTTATGGATTTATCTTTATAGCTATCTATCTGCTTACACGATCTCTTCCGGAAGTAATCATAAAAGACCCTCAAATTTCTCTTGCCGTTGTCTCTCTATTTAAACCCCTTTTGCTTGTCGGGGGAATCTTTTTTTGCTTAATACCTCTTAGGCTAATAAATTCTAGAATAATAGAAAGATTTTACATTATTGCAATGACTTTTGTTGTAATTATAAGCACACTACTTAACTTTATCGGCTTGACAGAGGGCGGGGCTGATATTAAAGCAAATGACTACTATTTCACATCTTCTAACTACTTTATTAATTATAGCTCAAATATAGTTAATTTCTTTTTTGCTATTTCACTTATTTTTGCGACAGTATTCTATTTTCAGTTTGCAAAAAAGCAACGAAAAAATGAGATTGCTTTTGGAAGATCTATCATGATAGGAATGGGGTGTCTCTTTTTTCTATTGGCTGTTATTTTTGATTATTTTTTTCTCTTCTATCTTTCTTATGAATCTATTTTTGATGTTTTTGTAAAAGGAGAAAGTCAAATTATTTATGGTGCGGGTAGATTTATTCTTTCTGAGACTGTGGCAAGCCTATCTTTTATATTGGCAGCGGTATGTCTTGTGTCCAGTGTTAATTATAAGGGAGAAAGAGCAAAAAAGATAACAAGTAATAAAAAAGATAAAAAGTAATAAAAAAATATGTTTGATCAGATGAAACAAGCCAAAGAGCTTTATAGATTACAAAAAGAGCTACAAAAAGAGAGCTTTGAGGTAGAAGAGAAGGGCGTGAAGGTCGTTATGAATGGAAAGATGGAGATAGAAGAGGTTTCTCTTAATGAGGATCTTGAAAGGGATGAGCAGGAGAGGGTGCTTAAAAGTTGTTTTAACGAAATTATAAAAAAGGTACAGATGTTTGCTGCACAAAAGATGCAATCACTTCGCTAATTTTTATTTTTTTTCGCCTTTTCTCTTAAATTTGTAATTTTATCTGTCTCATCGACAATATTTCCTATAATTTGCTCTAACACATCTTCGAGTGTTATTATACCGGAGGTTCCTCCGAATTCGTCTTTTACTATTGCCAAGTGACATCTCTGTTTTTGAAAAAGAGGAATGAGTTTATCAATTTTTTGAGCTTCAGAAATGGTTATTACTTCTCTGTTGGCAAAGGATAGCAAAGATTTCTCTTTTTCTTCTTTTGCAAGAGAGATAAGAAGATCTCTCTGGTGGCAAATCCCTATAACATTATCCAGATTTTCTTTAAAAATTGGAATTCTTGAGTGGCTAAGAGAGTATATCTCTTTTTCTACTTCCTTTAATTTCTTATCGGCATTAAATGCGGTTACTATTATGCGTGGTGTCATTACATCTTTTGCCGTCAAATCATTTAGCAAAAAGACACGATTAATCATCTCTTTTTCATCTTCCTCGATAACGCCTTCCAAAAAACCGAGATTACTCAATGTGCGAATCTCTTCTTCGGATATGGTCTTTTTTTTCTTGGGTAATGATTTTGTAAACAATTCAACAATAAAAATTAGAGGAGAAAATATTTTGGCAATATAAAAAAGCGGCTTTGCTAAAATAAGACCCATAGGAACAGCAAATGTCTCACCGATACTTTTTGGGATTATCTCTGCAAAGATAATTACGAGAAAGGTGAGGACAGCGGAAAATATTCCGATACTTGAGCTACCAAAAACTTCTGCCGCAATAGCACCGACAAATATACTACCTGCGATATTAAAGATATTGGTAAAGACGACAAGAACGCTTATTATAGGACGCATATCTTTTTTTATTCGTAAAAGATACTCTGCGCCTCTCTTTTTCTGATTAGCAAGAATCTTTGCCTTGTTTATTGGAACAGAAAAAAAGGCTGACTCGGTTGCGGAGAAAAAGCCGGATCCTAAAAGCATTATTATGATAGCGTAAAGAAGACTACTCAATGTTTGATTAGATTAAAAAATAATTTTTGTCGAAGATTAAAGATTTTAGCACAGTCTTAATTCTTAAAATAAAGATCCGGCATAAGCCAGAAGTTTTGCAACTAAAATTAGATAACCTTATTTATTGCCTTTAGTCGGGCCGACTGGATTTGAACCAGCGATCTCACGCACCCCATGCGTGCGCCCTAAGCCTCTAGGCCACGGCCCGTATTGTAGCTATAAAGTTAGTAGTAAGTGTAAAATTAGAAAAGAGCTATTTTTCTTCTTTACCTAATGTCTTGATACACTTCGCACAAGCATTAACTTTTTTTCCTGCGAATTTAGTAAAGTTTTTTTGCTTAATGCCGAGAGGAATAAGTGTTTTGTGCAAATTGGGAAACTTTCTTTTCTTTGGTGTCGGATTATATTTTGACATTAATTTCTTTCTCCCACTCTGCATAACTGACTTTTTTTCGCAGATATCACATTTTTTTGACATAACTATTTTTTTTAGACAAGTAACTTTTAATATTGCTTTTTATAAAACAAAGTAATTATACTCAATAAGAATAATTTTTCAATAGACTGCATGGAGATGTTAGCCCAACGTGATAATGTCCGCCCTAAGCAAAGCATAAATCCCCACGTACACCCCGGGGGTGTACGTGGGGTCTGTTTTTTGTTATACTTTTTTTAATGAAAAGAAAAGAGCCTCTATATACTGGTAGTGTTTATCATGTTTTAAATAAAAGCATTGCTGGGTATAAAATATTTACTTCTGATAAAGACTATATTCGCATGACTCAGATGTTACGCTTCTTTTCTGTCAGAAATAGAGAGATCCCTCGATTTGCTCGTTTTTTGGAATTAGTTGAATCTCAAAAAAAATCTTTTGAGGAGATTTTTTTAAGTGAGACAAAAGACAATAGCAAAAATGTTCAAATTATTGCATACTGCCTTATGCCGACCCATTTTCATCTGGTATTAAAACAGATAAAAGACAATGGCATATCAACCTTTGTTGGAGACTTATCTAATTCTTATACGCGTTATTTTAATACAAAGTACAATAGAAAGGGAGGTTTATGGGAAGATAGGTTTAAAAATATTATTATTGATTCTGATGAACAACTCTTACATCTTACCCGATATATTCATCTAAACCCAGTTACGTCTGGCTTGGTTAATGGTGCAGATAAATGGAAATATTCTTCTTATCCTGAATATCTCAAGGACAAGAAAATAAAGTATCCTCTTTGTGATTTCAAAGAATTTTTCTCTATTAATCCGAGCAATTATAGTAAATTTGTTTCAGACAGAAAAAGTTATCAAAAAGAACTTGCAATAATTAAGAAGCTAGTAGCAGAATAAAAAAATAAACTTCTCCTCCCCTTCGTACACCCCGGGGGTGTACGTGGGGAGAATGTGTGAAGAGTGGTGGGAGTAGAGATAATTTGCACTTGTTGTAAAATTTTGGTATTATCTGTCTTATGGAAAATGCAATATTTCTTTTGGTAGTTCTTATATTTTCTGCGATTCTACATGAATATGCACACGGTCTTGCTGCTTACAGTCTTGGTGATTCTACTGCAAAAAATATGGGAAGGCTTACCTTTAATCCTATACCTCATATCGACCCCTTTTATACGATAATTTTGCCTGTAATGATGTTTATTTTACCGACGCCCTTTATTATTGGTGTAGCAAAGCCAGTACCGATTAATCCAAATAATTTAAGAGGTGAGCGTGCACAGATGAAGGTCGCCTTGGCGGGCCCTTTATCAAATATCGGTCTTGCTCTTTTATTTGGTATCTTTATTAGATTTATCCCTGCAATACAAGAAAATCCGACACTTCTTTTTGCCTTTGGCGTGGTTGTTTTTATAAATCTTCTTCTTGCGTTATTTAATCTTTTGCCAATTCCTCCTCTTGACGGATCGCATGTCTTGTTCACTTTTTTTCCAAGCATGTCAAGAAAAGTGCAACTCTTTTTTGCACAATACGGAATGATTGTCTT
>PWII01000007.1 GCA_003561025.1 Candidatus Nealsoniibacteriota bacterium | reverse complement strand
CCAACAATTCGGTGCCAATTTCCTGCCCAATTTTTTGTCTGATACTTGGTGCTGAGCTTATCTTCATCTTTATTTAATAAGAAAAAATTTGTCGGATCAACACGCAAATCTCTTAAGTTTTCATTCTTGAAGCAATAATATTCATTGATAGTACAGTCGTTTAAATAAAGTGTGATAACAAAATCAGTAAAAACATCTCCAAAGCTCTTATCATAACCTTCTTCTTTTAAGGCATAATCGATGCTCGGAATACCTACGAGCTTCGACTTCATAGATATTGATAATATCTCTTTTCCATAATGATCAATTAAATATTGCCCAAATAAATTAAGTACTCCGTAGTCCGAAATATGCTCTGTCCACTCGGTAATGGATATATCGGGATTTCTCAAAAAAACCTCTACTCGCGACTCCAAATTACTATCTTCATAGATGTCATCATAACCAAGAATGGTCGGTATTGTTTCTGCCCGCAACTCATTAAGCCAAATCTCTTCGGTTACTCCACGCCTCTTATCTTTTTCATTAAATGTAACAAGATGAACATATTCATGACTAAGAGCTGCCGGAAGAATTCTATCTTCTATTAGACTAGAATTAAGATAAAGTATATTTTTCCTGTTTGACCGTGCGTATTGATATTTTGAATATTGGTCTCCTGTTCTAAAATATCCACCCGCTCTCTCTTGCATCGGATGAAACAAGACAAAGATTCGTTCATTTGGATTTATGCTATGCTCGGGCTTATCTCCCAAAAAAGAGGTAATTTTAGGATATATCTTATCTTTAAACTCATCTCCAAGCTCATCAAGAATTTGCTTATACTCCTTTTCCTTTTCTTCAGAAAGAGAGCTCCACCAATTCTTATCAACATAAAAATAGATTAAGTCGGTTATCTTTTGCAACTCTGCTGTTGTGCTCCTTCTCTCCTTATAATCATATGACTCTTCTATAAAGAAAAACTCTTCTTCTCCAATAGAAAAAGAACTTACGCAAAGCGGTAAAAATAGAGCGATTACGACAATTATCTTTATATAATTTTTCATCTTAAATAAATCAGATTCCCATTAAAAATAATACACGGTAATAGACTCTTCCAATATGTTCATGAAAAGCGATATCGGCATTTCTTAAGCTATACGCATTTGGAATAAAGTCAAAAAAATTATAAGTTGGATAAATCTTTCTCTTAAAGTCCGCAGGAGCCGGCAAAGGGTTGGCGCCAGTTTTTCTAAACTCGCTCAATGATCGATCCATATGATAAGCGGAAGTAACAAGGAAAAACGGTTCTTGCCCTACTATCTTTTGCACATTTCTTACATTTTCCATCGTATTTCTGGACTTACCTTCAATTATAATATCTTCTTCTTTAATTCCTCTGTGAGTAAAAAAGTTTCTTACCGCTCGAGCTTCCTGACTTGTTGCAATAATCGGATCAGTGCCGGAAATAATAACTTTCATATCTCTATCAGCAAGATGCCAAATCCTAAGAACCTCACTTCCTCTTAAGATATTGCTTTCTCTTCCTCCCAAAAGAAGAACTATCTTGTCTGCTCCCGAAATTTCTTTAATAGAAAGAGGTGTATAATTTTTTTCAAGTGAATTTAAGAGGAAGTCACTAACAGGAGTAATTGAAAAAATAAAATAAGACAAGATGCCTAGGAAAAAAAATCTTTTCCCCCATCTATTTCTTTTCAAGAGAAAAATAAAGCCAAGAACAATAAAGATAAAGATAAATGTGCTCGGCATAATTAAACTTTGAATTACCTTTATCGCTAACATTTTTTTTCTTTTATCTTTTTAATTCCTAGATTCTTTAATAAGAAGATAATTATTTTTTTTGACAATAAAATAACCATATCTATTACTGTCAATAAAAATAGAGTCCGGGCGCAAACAGAGAGCTCTTTTATAAACTATTCCAAAAGTATCAATATAGTTTCCAAAATCAGTTAACCTTGGTAATAGTATATTTTCACCTTTAGAAAGTATCAGCCTTTCATTATCTATTTTCCCAAACATCTTTTTTACACAATCTACAGGAATCCATCCAACGCCTTCCAAATAAAATTCGGTCCACGAATGATAACTTTGCTTTCTTCCCTCTTCTCCATATACCCCCGAAACAGTTCTTGCCGGAATTCCTATTGCCCTCATCAATACTATATAGATAAAGCTTATCTCTTTTGAATCTCCTTCTCTCTTTTCAAATGACCTTATAGCTCCGCCACTACTGCTTTCCGCATTATATCTAATATTTTCCAAAACCCAAGAATAAAGAATATTGGCCTTTGTCACCACGTTTGTCTTACCTCTTGTAAGCTCTCTTGCAAGACTTGAAATATCTTCATTTTGTCCCAGTCGTGATTCACTTTTCGTATATCTTCTATAAATAGAAGAGCTTTTGTCGTAATCATCTACACGTGAAAAGTCGTCATATAGCCCAGTCTCATAAGCATCAAAAGAAAAGCTTACCTTTATCTGTTTCTTACCAATAATATCTTTCGTAAATTCAAAGACATTAATTATATTATCATTCTCTTCATCGTTATAAGTCCTTCCACTGTCAGGACTAACATTAATTTTAACATTTTTTTGTGTCTCCCACTCTTTTATCTGTGCAATCCAAGCAAAAAAGATGTCTTTTCTTAAAGAGGAAGGAAAATAGATACCATCATAGCCATACCTTCTCTTAAGCTCTTCTTCTACCGCTCGTTTGCCTCCCGCTTTGGAAAAATCAGAAATCTTCTCTTTTTCTAAAAAAGAAACATCTATCTCCCAAATCATAATCCCTTCTCTTCTTTTTGGGTTTTCATATTCTATCTTCATAAGACTTATTCTAATATAAAATCAGCTTAATGTAAATAAAAGCTACTCTATTTTTAAAATCAATTTTCTTCTTTTTTTATCTCTTCCCTCATCTCTTTTACATAGGAACTGACAACCCTCTCCAAATACTCTCCTTCCTTTTTTGATATCCTGATTAATCCTCTCTTTTCCAAATTATCTATATTAATATTTTCTTTTTGAATTTGAGAATTTTTTTTATTTAGAGAAAGATAATCCATATAAATATTAAAATATTCAGGGTGCCATAAAAACATTGTTACAAGCTCATTTGCATCTTCCTGAGCCCTTACTGCAATTTCCGAAGCTTTGTTTATAATATCTTCTCCTTCTCCATACTCATATTTTGATACATTCCCCCAAACAGAAAGCCCTCTTATTTTTCCTTTATCTGCATTACCCACTTCTTCTCTTCTCTTGAAACAAAAATTAAAAAGATCGGAATAGCTCGACACTATCTCTCCATTAAGTGATTTTTCATACCAGAGAGAGGGATCTTTTTTGCATTCATTAGAGCATAGATAGTCTTGATAGGCATGACTTGCTTCATGTAAAAACCTATATTTTCTAGTCTCTTTTCCAATTTTAGGAAAAATATCCTCCCCCGTCTTTCTATTTACTCCCATTCTAAAAATACATTTCTCCCATTTTTTAAACGGCATCTTTTTTTTAGAGATAGCTATCTTTCTTGTTTTGCTCTGATAGACAAACCCCCAATCTTTTTTTCTCTCCTCAACCCCTCTAATATAGCCTTTATTAATAAGGAAAAGACCTAAATTAATCTCAATATCCTTATTCTCGTCTCCTATAATCGCTTTTTGTGGCACATCAAGTATCTCTCCTATCATTTTTCTTAGTTCATCTTTTCTCATAAAAAGAATTTTTTGTTAATTTTATAATCTCATCAATGCTATCTCCCTCTACCGCTTTTACTTTACGAATAACCCCACAAGACAGACAACGATAATAGATAATATTTTTACCACCAGTTACCTTTACCATTATCGGTTTCATATCTCCCTCACAGCTCTCTCTTCTATCACCCGGACTTATATCCAAATGCTTTGACCATAAACATCTCGGACAATGGTCGGTGTAGCCATCACCCTCTACTTTCTTTTTACAATTATCGCAAATAAAATCTTCTACTCTTTTTTGAAACCTTCTTTCACTCTTCATACAATCTCTTGATCTTTTATAAACATAATTAAAAAAATATTTTTAAAAAATTTTAATTCCTCTCTCCTTTTTTACATTAAAAATTTGACGTATCTTCTTATTACCATATAATAACAGAAAAGAGACAAGATTTGAACAGCTCACTTTTAAAAATTTGTACATTAAGGGGGAGGGTTAAAAGATGATTTTACGAAAAATTCATCCTCAAGACAACGACCAAGAGATCTTGGCAAATGCCCTTGTTGTCCTAAAAGTTGCTGTAAAAAACGAGAATGGGGATTTTTTTATCGACGAGAAGGAGGCGCAATCATCACATATTAAAAATGTTGCAAGAAAATTTCCTCAAATAAGAACACTGTTAGGACAAAAAAATTAGGGCAAACAAATTGAGACGTATCTTATACGTCTCTTTCTTTATTATTGACTTCATCTTTGAAGCTAAACAAAACTTTTTTTAATCTGATATTATTTATTCTTAAATAGCTTCTAAGAAATACTTTTTTAAAAAAAGATCTTATCTTTTTTGATCTTTTTGCAACCCCATTTTTTGTAAAAATCCTTATTATCTTTCTCCATCTTCTGTTATTTCTTCTGTAAGCTTTTATCTCATCACGAAGACATATCTCTCCTTTATCTAAGGCAGAGATAAAGTTTTCTTTATCTATTTTTAGTGGCGTTTTTACAACTCCCGTTCCTACCTGACCCGAAATGTGAGCATCTGACCCTGCAGAATAGACAAGATAAAATTCACTACATATATTCAATAATCGTTCTCTCTCCTTATCAGAATCCATCGCATTTCCTACCTCAATTGCATCAACTAAGGAAAAAACTATCTCATCTTTTTCTTCTAAAAATCTATCTCTTAAAGGATGTGCCCATACAGCATATCCCCCTTGTCTTTGAATCTCTCTTACCGCTTCCTTAATATTCAAACCTCTTTCTATATCTTTTTTAATAAAAAAGGCCAATATATGAATATCGCCCTCTACATCAATTTCAGTCCCGGGAATAATGTCTATCCCGTTAATATTTAAAGGCCCCTTATATAGCTTGTTGTGATCCGTAATTCCGACTCCATCAAGTCCCCTCTTTTTTGCAACATCAATAATCTCCTCTATCTTTTCCGGAGAACACTGAGATATGTTTGTATGACAATGCAAGTCATAATAGTAAAATCTTTTACTCATCTATCCTCTAAATCATCTTCTTAAACTCTTCTACCATAGGGACATCTTCTATAACTACTCCGTAGTATTGTGCAAGATAATAAGAGATCCAATCAGCAAAAAGAAGAGAGGTGAATATCTTTTCAATTCTTGTTTTTCCCTCTACCTCTATATCTAAAACATCAAGCCCTCTTTCTTTAAAAAGAGATGCCGTAACATCCATTCTTTTCTGGTTTCTCAAATCATCTTCATTATCACGCAGAAAGATAAAAATCATCTTTTGACTTAATTTTTTGGTATTTTTTTTGATATCAAAGCCTGTCATTTCATTGTGATTTAATTCCGGAATCAGATTGTAAAATCCGGGTATCTTGCTTGTCTCATTAAATTTTATCTTCCAGTTATAAGAGAGTGCATAATTTCTTTGTGATGAATAGATTATAGGAATCTTATCTTCCATTATTTTAGCCGTCCTCTTGCCGCTTTTTCGCAAATTTTCTTGTTTTTCTTCCAACTTTTTAGAAACTTTTTCGATTTTTCTAGAAAGTTCCTCCATATTAAAAAGAGAAAGAAGGGCCTTG